>JALOSW010000214.1 GCA_025458245.1 Burkholderiales bacterium | reverse complement strand
ACTTGCCCGAGCCCGACACGCCCGTCACGGTGACGAGCCGGCCGAGCGGAAACGCGACGTCGATGCCCTTGAGATTGTGCTCGGCGGCACCGAGCACTTGGATGCGCGGGACACCCCCATCCCGGCCTTCCCCCTGCCAGGCGGAAGGGGACGCGAGTTGCGCATCCCGACCTTCGCCGCGAGCGACGGAAGGCGGCGGCGCTCGCTCCCCCTGCGAGGGGGAGGGCCGGGGTGGGGGTCGACCGCTCGTGCTGCCGCGCCACCCATCGTCCGCGCGCTTGCGGCCGGAGAGATAGGCGGCCGTCAGGGTGTCGGCGCCCTTCAACTCGTCCGGCGTGCCGAAGAACACGATCTCGCCGCCGCGCTCGCCGGGGCCCGGCCCCATGTCGAGCACGCGATCGGCCTGGAGCATGATCTGCGGGTCGTGTTCGACCACGACGAGCGAGTTGCCTGCGTCGCGCAGGCGCTGCATCACGTCGATGACCCGCCCCATGTCGCGCGGATGCAGGCCGATCGACGGCTCGTCGAGCACGAACAGCGTGTTGACGAGCGAGGTGCCGAGCGCGGTCGTCAGGTTGATCCGCTGCACCTCGCCGCCCGAGAGCGTGCGCGACTGGCGGTCGAGCGTGAGGTAGCCGAGCCCGACCTGTCCGAGATAGTCGAGGCGCGAGCGGATCTCGGTGAGCACGAGGTCCGCTGCTTCGTCGAGGGCGCCGAGCGAAACCGATGCGAAGAAGCGGCGCACGCGGTCGATCGGCGCGAGCATCAGGTCGTGGACCGAGAGTCCCGGCAGGCCCGCGAGCGTGTCGCGCGACCACTTCACGCCCTCGGGCATGAAGCGCGCGTCCGGCGGCAGCACGCCGTCGGCCTCCGCCTTCGTGCCGATGCGCCACAGCAGCGCGTCGGTCTTCAGCCGTGCGCCGGCGCAGGCGGGGCAGGGCGTGTAGGAGCGGTACTTCGAGAGCAGGACGCGGATGTGCATCTTGTACGCCTTGCTCTCGAGCCAGTCGAAGAAGTGCCGCACGCCGTACCAGAGTTTCGGCCACGACTTGTTCCAGCTCACCCAGCCCTCTTCGCCTTCCAGCACCCAGCGGCGCTCCTCGGCGGAGAGGAGATTCCAGGGCGTGTCGAGCGGGATGCCGCGGCGCTTCGCGTATTTCTCGAGGTCGCGCTGGCATTCGCGAAAGCTCGCGGTCTGCCAGGGCTTCACGGCGCCGTCGTGCAGGGTCTTGCTCTGGTCGGGCACCACCAGCCCGAAGTCGATGCCGATCACCCGGCCGAAGCCGCGGCAGGTGTCGCACGCGCCGATCGGCGAGTTGAACGAAAAAAGGCTCGGCAGCGGGTCGCGGTAGTGCAGGTCGCAATCGGCGCAGTGGAGGTCCGCGGAAAACTTCCAGGCGACCGCGGGCGATGCGCTCGTCCCCGATGCCTCGCCATCGGGGACGACGTGCACGTTCACGCGCCCCTGGCCGACGCGCAGCGCCGCCTCGAGCGCTTCGACGACACGCACGCGCTCGGCATTCGACATGCGCAGGCGGTCCTGAACGACCTCGAGCGTGCTGCCGTGCTTCGCGTGGACGCGCGTATAGCCCTGCCGCTCCAGAGCGGCGCGGATCTCGTCCTCGCCGAAGTTCGCGGGGATCTCGACCGGGAACGCGACGACCAGGCGCGGATCGCCCGCGTTTCGAGCGCGCTCGGCGAGCGCTGCGAAGATGCTCTCGGGCGTATCGCGTCGCACCGGCGCGCCGCAGCCCCGGCAGTAGAGCGCTCCCGCGCGCGAGAACAGGAGCTTCAAATGATCGGTGAGCTCCGTCATCGTGCCCACCGTCGAGCGCGACGTGCGCACCGGGTTGGTCTGGTCGATCGCGATCGCGGGCGGAATGCCCTCGATCCGGTCCACCTGCGGTTTGTCCATCCGGTCGAGGAACTGCCGCGCGTAGGGGCTGAAGGTCTCGACGTAGCGGCGCTGACCCTCGGCGTAGAGCGTGTCGAAGACGAGCGACGATTTGCCCGAGCCCGACACGCCCGTCACCACCACCAGCTCGCCGGTGGGGATCGAGACGGTCAGGTTCTTGAGATTGTTCTGGCGCGCGCCGTGAATGACGATCGCGCCGTTCGCGGATTTCGGCATGTCGGGAGGGAGAGGGATGCAGCGCGCCGCGCGTGATCGCGGCGCGTGGACGACCCCTCGATTCTACGCTTCCGCGCCTCGCGCCGGACGCGCGAAGACCCTCGACGCGTCAGGGCCGATTCGACCGCGCGCCGCGCGGTGTCTCGCGTGCGAACCGCTCGGCGAGGAAGTCGACGAACACTCGCACCTTCGCCGACAGATGGCGGCGGCTCGAGTAGACGGCGTAGATGCTGCTCACCGGCGCCTCGAAGTCGCGCAAGAGCGGCACCAGGCGCCCCGCCTCGATGTCCGGCCCGATGATGAAGTCGGGCTCCATCGAGATGCCGACGCCCGCCATCGCGACCGCGGCGAGCAGCTCGCCGTTGTTCGCGTGCAGCGGCCCCGACACGCGCACCGGATGATCGTTGCCTTTCCGGTCGCGGAAGCGCCACACGTTGCGCGCCGGAAGGTACTCGTAGGTGAGGCAGGTGTGATCGGAGAGATCCGCGGGGCGCTTCGGCATGCCGTGCTTCGCGATGTACGACGGCGCCGCGCACGGCACGAGGCGCGTCTCGCCGAGCTTGCGCGCGATCAGGTTCTGGCTGCGCGACTCGCCGATTCGGATCGCGAGATCGAAGCCCTCTTCGACGATGTCGACCATGCGGTCGGAGAGCGAGACGTCGAAGCGCACCTCGGGATGCTGCGCCATGAACTCGCCGATCGCCGGCGCGACGTGGCGCACGCCGAAGTTGATCGCGCAGGTGAGCTTGAGCGTGCCGCGCGGGCGTTCGCGGCCCGAGGCGGCGGCGCGCTCTGCCTCCTCGAGATCCGAGAGCACCTGCTGCGCGCGCTCGAGGAAGGCCTGTCCGCTCTCGGTGAGCGAGAGCCGGCGGGTGGTGCGGTTGAGGAGCCGCGTGTCCAGATGCGCTTCGAGGTCCGCGACATGCCGCGAGCACGCCGAGGTCGAAATGCCCAGCCGCTCGGCGGCCCGGGCGAAGCTCCCCAGCTCCGCCACCTTCGTGAAGACATCGAGGGCAAGAAATCGGTCCATGCAATTATCCCGAAAGAAGGAACAATAAATTGCAATTTCGATACTTTATCCCGATTCATGCAATCGGCACACTCCGCTCCACTTCGCGTCGCGAGGAGCGGGCGGCGATAGCTGCAGCGCCGCTTCCCCCGGGCCGCGATCCCCGATCCACGAACCAGGAGAGAGAACCATGATCGACACCCGCACTGCCCCCTACGCCGCGTTCGCCCTGCGCATCGCACTCGGCCTGATGTTCATCGCGCACGCGCTGCTCAAGTACTACGTATTCACGCTGCCCGGCACGGCGCAGTTCTTCCAGTCGCTCGGGCTGCCGGGCGCGCTCGGCTACTTCACGTTCTTCGCGGAGCTCGTGGGCGGCGCGCTGATCCTGGCCGGCATCGGCACGCGCTGGGTCGCGGCCGCCCTCGTGCCGGTGCTGCTCGGCGCGACGTGGGCGCACCTCGGCAACGGCTGGCTGTTCACCGCGACGGGCGGAGGCTGGGAATACCCGGCGTTTCTGACCGTCGCGGCCGCCGCGCAAGCCCTGCTCGGCGATGGGGCCTACGCAGCGAGCAGCCTGTTCCGCCAGCGCCCGGCGCTGCGGACGGCTTGAACGAGACGGCAGGAGGCGTCGCACGCGCATCGCGTGCGACGGCCCCGGCCCAACACAGCGAACGTTTCAACCAGGAGATCGCAATGAAGCTCTACTACACCCCGGGCGCCTGCTCGATGGCTGCCGACATCGCCCTGCACGAAGCGGGCATCGCGTCCACGCCCGAGCGCGTCGACCTCGCGACCAGGAAGACCGCCGCCGGCGCCGACTTCACGAACATCAACCCGAAGGGCTACGTGCCGGCCCTCGGCCTCGACGACGGCAGCGTGCTCACCGAGGCGGGCAC
>JALOSW010000213.1 GCA_025458245.1 Burkholderiales bacterium | reverse complement strand
CCATGAGCAAGTACGTGTTCGGCAAGACCGTCACCCTGTCCTTCGACGAGGCCTGCAGGCGCGTGACCGAGGAGCTCGCCAAGGAAGGCTTCGGCGTCCTGACGGAGATCGACGTCGCCGCGACCATGAAAAAGAAGCTCGACAAGGACATGCCGCCCTACAGGATTCTCGGCGCGTGCAATCCGAATTTCGCCTATCAGGCCATCACGGCCGAGCCGCCGATCGGCGCGCTGCTGCCTTGCAACGTCGTCGTCCGGCAGGACGCGGAGGGCAAGACGTACGTCGAGTTCATGGACCCGAACGCGGTGATGGACCTCGTTGGCCGCCCGGAAGTGCACGCGATCGCCTCGGAGGTGCGCGGCCGTCTCACCCGGGTGATGAACGCCGTCTGACCTGCATGGCGCTGCGGTGTACGCCGTGCCGCGGCGTGCAGACAACCTCTGCGGCGAAGCGAGACGGTGCGCGCGCTACCCCGGCGGCGGCGCGCCGACGAACCGCACGCTGACCGTCGTTCCCGGTCGCGGCGGCGCGCTCTCGATCGCGACGCTCGCGCCCATCACGCGCGCGTAGGCGCGTACGATCGCGAGGCCGAGACCCGACCCGCCCGGCGCCGCCTCGCGGCCGCGGTAGAAGCGATCGAACACGCGCGCCTGCTCGTCCTCGGGAATGCCTGGCCCGGTGTCGGTCACGCGCAGCTCCGCGGCACGGTCCGACTCGCGCACCGCCACGGTGACGCGCCCGCCCGCCGGGGTGTAACGCACGGCGTTTTCCACGAGGTTCGCGACGATCTCGCTCACGAGCGCAGGAATCGCGTGGATCGTCACCGGTTCCACGTCGGCCTCGAATTCGACTTCGACGCCGCGCTTCAGCGCCGCCGGCGCGAGCTCCATGGCGCGGTCGCGCGCGAGCTCGACGAGGTCGCACCCGACCGCCGGGCGCCGCTGTGCAGTGACGCCGTCCGCCTGCGCGAGCGCGAGCAGCTGGTTCACGAGGTGCGTGCTCGTCTCGGCGCTCGCGAGCATGCGCTCGATCGCGGCGCGCCACGCTGCGGCATCGGCCTGGCGCAGCGCGTACTCGCCGGTCGCCTTGAGCCCCGCGAGCGGCGTGCGCAGCTGGTGCGCCGCGTCGCCGACGAAGGCCTTCTGCGCGCCGAGCGAGGCGTCGAGCCGGCCCATCAGGTCGTCCACCGACACTTTGATGCGATGCGACTCGAGCGACGGCGGGTCTTCGGCGAGGGGCCGCATATCGTTCGCGCTGCGCGACGCGATCTCGGTGGAAAGCCGGTCGAGCGGCGCGAGGCTTTTCGAGATCGACTCCCGCAGCAGGAGCGCGAGCACCGCGAGCAGCGCGAGCTGCGGCAGGAGCGCGTACACCACGATCTCCCGCTCCGCATCATGGCGCAGGTGGAACGTCTCCGCGGCGAGGACCATCACCGGCTCGTCCGCGCCCGGCGGAACGATCGTGACCGCGGCCACGCGCGCTGCCGTGCCGCGAAAGCGCGCGTCGTACAAGCGCGGCTGGTCGAGCGGCGGCGGCTCGGTCGGCAACGGCAGTCCGGATTCCCCGGCGACCGGTTTCGCGTCGGTGCGGAAGATCCCGTAGTAGAGCTTCTCGTCCTTGCGGTAGAGCAGCAGTTCCAGAGCCCGCGAGCTGAGATCGATCTCCGTCGCCCCGCCCGTCGTGCGAACCCGCGAGGCGAGCGCAAGCGCCGTGTCGACGAGATCGTGGTCGAACGCCGCCGTCATGGTCTTGCGCGTCGAGAGAAAAGTGAACGCTGCGCCGACGAGCCAGATCGCGACGAGCGGCAGCAGCACCCGCGCCAGCAGGATACGGCGCAGCGAGGGACGATCAGCGGCCGGTCGCAACGGAGCCACGGGAGGTCGCGAGGCAGCGCGGCGCGACGGGCGCGGGGAACATCGGCTTACGCGCAGGCCGGCCAGGACCCGGTGCGCGCGTCCGAGACATGCGGCCGGTCGCAGGCGCGCTAGCCATCCGGCCGCTCGATCATGTAGCCCATGCCGCGCATCGTCCGGATCTCGAGCCCGGCATGCTCGAGCTTCTTGCGCAGCCGGTGAACGAAGACCTCGAGCGCGTTGGACGCGAGCGGCTCGTCGCCCCACGCCGAGAGCTGGGTCGCGAGCTTCGACTTGCTCACCACCTTGCCCGGCTGAAGCATCAGCGCTTCGAGCAGCGCGAACTCGCGGGGCGGCAGCACGAGCGGCTCGCCCGCGACGAACACGCGTCGCGCAGCCGTGTCGAGCATGACGCTGCCGATCTCCACGCGCGCGGCGGCGCCGGTACCCCGTCGCAGCAATGCACGCAACCGCGCCTCCAGCTCGCGCAGATCGAACGGCTTCACGAGATAGTCGTCGCTCCCGGCATCGAGACCGCGGATGCGGTCGTCGAGCGTGTCCCTCGCAGTGATCACGAGCACCGGCGCAGCGACACCCCGGCGGCGCGCCCGCGAGAGCACCTCCAGTCCGTCCATGCCGGGCAGGTTGAGGTCGAGCACCACGGCGTCGTATGGGTCGAGCGCGAGCATGGCGTCGGCCTTGTTGCCGTCGGCGGCGACGTCGACGGCATGGCCCGCGTCGCGCAGGGTGCGCGCGATCACCTCGCAGAGAGTCGGGTCGTCTTCGACCACCAGGATGCGCACGGATCGTGTTCCTTCGAAAAGCCCGCGACCCCGGGGCTGGCGTCCCGCGGGCCGACGAGATTATCAGGCCCAATCGCCACCCACGCGAGATTGCGAGTGAGCGACCTGTCGTCGCGCACACGCCGCCACGGAGGCCGGGACAGACCCGGCTCACAACTCCTGCGGGCCGATCGGCGATCGCGGTCGGCATCGGGCGGTATCATCCGTGCTTTGCTCGCCGAGGGATCCCCATGGAAGTCCTGCGCACCCCCGAAGAGCGCTTCGCGCAGCTGCCCGGCTTTGCATTGTCGCCCGACTATATCGACGACCTCGCGGGCTTTGCCGGTCTGCGCATGCAGTATGTCGATGCGGGGCCGCGCGATGGGAAGCGCGTCTTCCTCTGCCTTCACGGCCAGCCGACGTGGAGCTACCTCTACCGCAAGATGATCCCGGTGTTCGCGGCTTCCGGCGCGCGCGTGGTGGCGCCCGACCTCTTCGGCTTCGGGCGTTCCGACAAGCCGGACGACGACGCGTGGTACACGTTCACCCGCCATCGCCAGTCGCTCCTCGCGTTCGTCGAGCGGCTCGATCTGCGCAACGTGACGCTGGTCGTGCAGGACTGGGGCGGCCTGCTCGGCCTCACGCTGCCGATGGACATCCCCGAGCGCGTGTCGCGCCTGCTGGTGATGAACACGGCGCTCGGCACCGGCGACCTGCCGCTCGGCGAGGGCTTTCTCGCCTGGCGCGCGTGGGCGAACGCCAATCCCGACATGGACGTCGCCAAGCTGATGAAGCGCACCTGCCCGCAGCTCACCGATGCGGAAGCCGCGGCCTACGGCGCGCCCTTCCCGGATGCACGCTACAAGGGCGGCGTGCGGCGCTTTCCGAACCTCGTCCCAGACCGCCCCGACGCCGACGGCGCCGAACTCTCCCGACGCGCCCGCGAGTGGCTGCGCAACGAGTGGAGGGGAACGACGTTCATGGCCGTCGGCACGAAAGACCCGGTGCTCGGACCGCCCGTGATGGCCTACCTCCGCAAGCAGATCGCCGGGTGTCCGGAGCCGTTCATGCATCCCGAGGCCGGTCACTTCGTTCAGGAGTGGGGCGGCGAGATCGCCTCCCGAGCGCTCGCGGCGTTCGGCGACTGATTCGCGGCATAATCGTCGCGAGCATGCGCCCCGCCCTGCCAGCGCCCATCCGCCGCGACGGGACTTGAACAAACCGCGCGGCCCCCGCGCCCGTGGCGCGACGGTAAATCGCACCGCACCATCGCTTCGTATCGCATTACGCCCTGCATCCACGACAGGAGACGGCCATGAACGCTCCGCTCACCCCCCGCATCGCCACGCACGAAGTCGAGAACCAGGCGCCGCCGCTCGCGAACTACAACGCGTGGGCGGTCGATCCGATCGTGCGTGCAACCGTCGCCCGGGAG
>JALOSW010000067.1 GCA_025458245.1 Burkholderiales bacterium | reverse complement strand
GTGCGAGCGCTTGGCCGGAACCAGCGAGAGGATGATGACGTCGTGCCCGCGGCGCTTTGCGCCGATCGCGACGCGCAGCCCCGCGAGCCCGCCGCCGATCACGAGAACGTCGGTGTAGACGACTTTCATTTTGCGCCTCCCTGCTCGGGCGCCGGCTTGACCCAGGCCGGCACGTAGCGCTCGCCGACCCGGTCGCGGTGCTCGTAGCCGATTTTCATGTAGGCGCCGAGCGTCGCGAGCCCGAGCACCAGAAAGAACACCGTCAGCGACCACTTGAGCATCGAGAGGCGCTTGCGGCTCACGTTCGGGTCGGTGCCCTCGAACCAGCCCCACTTGACGGCGAGGCGGTAGAGCCCGATGCCGCCGTGCAGCTCCACGGCGAAAAGCAGAACGAGGTAGAGGGGCCACCAGCTGCCGCTCCAGACCCGGTCGGACGACTCGTACGGCCCGATCAGGCCCGGGTGCATCAGCATCTGGAAAAGATGCGGCGACGCGAGGAAGAAGAGCGCGAAGCCGGTCATGAACTGGACCCACCAGAGCGTGGTGTCGCCGTGGTGCAGCAGGCGGCGGTGCGCCGCGAAGGCGCGGTACTGGCGGTAGTTCGCCGGAAACTTGCGCAGCGCAAGCAGCGCGTGCAGCACGAAGAGCACGGTCACGCCGGCGACCACGACGGACACCATGCCCGGATACGCCGTGCCGAAGAAGAAGTAACCCTCGAACATCTTCGTGATCGTCCACATCGCGTCCTTGCTGACGAGGATCGACGACACGAAGAACATGTGCCCCCACATGAAGAGCCCGAGCACGAGCCCGGTCAGGCTCTGCGCGAGGTCCATGCGCGCCGGCCATCGGCTCTTGCGCGGCCGGTCCGCCAGCCCAACGCCCGCGACCACCTCGGCGCCTGTTCGCATGTTCGACTCCTTGTCTTCGCTGTCGTGTCCCGCCCGGTTGCGGGGAATCCGAACGTCCGCCTCCGAGCGCGGCGGCCCCGCGCTCGTCGGAAGCTCGCGCGCGGCGCGGCGGGTCTCGAAATCGCGCCAGAGCACGATCCGGCCGGCACACCGCACCCGCGAAAGTCGATCCAATATGTCCGCGCGGTCGGCGTGGCAGTTTGACCCTGGTCAAACGTCCCGGAAAGTCGCCGACTGTTTCGAGTGAGCGGCTCCGCCTCGCGCCTGACGCAGAGCCGCGCAGTCGCGCCTCTGCGGGGGCGAGGCGCGGAGGCTCCGCAGTGCCGCCCGGCGCACCGTTGCGAAGCGCCGTGTCGTAGACGTTTGATCTGAATCAAGCGTAGCGCGCCGCAGCGCACTAGGCTGCATACGAAATCGACACGTGGCTCGCGCCAGCGCGTGTCGGCAAGACCAGCACAAGAACGGCGCCCTCGATGGCGTGCATCCCACACAGAGCGGACGTAGTCCTGCGAACGGTGTCCGGGTCGCGAACCCGGGCGGCGACAGCGCGGCTCACAGTCCGCCCCGCGGTCTGCAAGCGAGTCGGGGACGAGAGGGAGGAGGCGCGCGCGGCATGAACCCCTATGTCGTCTTTCTGCTGTACATGATGGCGATCCTCGGGTTCGTGGCGACCACGCTCGCGATGAACTGGCTGCTCGGGCCCAAACCTGCGCCCACCGAGACCAAACTCGAGCCCTTCGAGTGCGGCGCGACCCCGGTCGACCTGCGTAACGTGAAGGCCGTGCCGATCAAGTACTACGCGGTCGCGATCGTCTTCATCCTGTTCGACCTCGAAACGGTGTTCCTTTTCATCTGGGCCCTCGGCGCGCAGCCGCTCACGGGGTTCATGCTCACGACGTTCTTCATTTTCGCGTTCCTGCTGGTGCTGATCCTGCTCTACGTCTACAAGGCGCGGCTGCTCGAGGGGGTGACCGAGTGACGGCTCCCGCGAAGACCATTCCCATCGTGCGCGCGGAACCGTCGCGGGCGTTCGAGTTCATTTCGACCAAGAAGGACGAGCTGATCGGCTGGGCGCGCAAGTTCTCGCTCTTCCCCTACCCGTTCGTGACCGCCTGCTGCGCCATGGAGTTCATGGCGGTGAGCTCCACGCCCTACGACACCGACCGGTTCGGCGCGGCGCTGCCGCGCTTCTCGCCGCGGCAGTCCGACCTGCTGATGGTGGTCGGCACGATCACGCACAAGCAGGCGCCGGTCCTGCTGAAGGTGTACGAGCAGATGTGCGAGCCGAAGTGGGTGATGGCCTTCGGCGCCTGCGCGACGAGCGGCGGGTTCTACCAGAACTACGCGGCGCTCGACGGCATCGACAAGATCATCCCGGTGGACGTGTACATCCCCGGCTGCCCGCCGCGCCCGGAGACCGTGATCGACGGGATCATGCAGCTCCAGGAGCGGATCGCCCGCCAGCAGCACCCGATCCTCACCAAGGAGTTCTGACCTTGTCCGACGTGCTCGCGCGAGTGCAGGCGGAAATGGCGGCGGCGGCGCCGGACGCGGCGTTGTCGCACGGCGTCCTCGTCCTCCCGGTCGCGCCGGCGCAGCTGCTCGAAGTCGTGAAGCGCCTGAAGACGGGGTTCGGCTTCGACCTCTTCCTCGACGTGACCGCGGTCGACTGGCCCGGCGCGCCGCTTCGCTTCGAGGTCGTCTATCACTTCTATTCGACCCGGGACTTCGTTCGCGTGCGCGTGAAGACGCGCGTCGCCGAGCAGGATCCGACGGTCGACTCGCTGGTGCCGCTCTACAACTCGGCGCGTTTCATGGAGCGCGAGTGCCACGACATGTACGGCATCGTGTTCCGCGGCAACGCCGACCTTCGGCCGATCCTGCTCTACGAGGGTTTCGTGGGCCACCCCCTGCGCAAGGACTATCCGAAGCGCAAGGAGCAGCCGCTCGTGCCCTATCGCGAAGGCGGGTCATGAACGCCCCCGACCGGATCGCCAACCCCGTCCGCCCGGCGTTCGACACGACGCTGCGCGAAGACTCGGTGATCGTCAGCATCGGGCCGTCGCACCCGGCGACCCACGGGACGATCCAGATCTTCACCGAGCTGGACGGCGAGAAAGTGGTGCGGGCGGATCTCCACTGCGGCTATCTGCACCGCGGCTTCGAGAAGGAGTGCGAGGACCACACCTGGCACAACCTCATTCCTTACGTCGACCGCCTCAACTACTGCTCGGCTCTCATCAACGACTTCGCTTACTGCGATGCGGTCGAGCAGATGATGGGCGTCGCGATCACGCCGCGCTGCAAATACCTGCGCACCCTGCTCGCGGAGTACTCGCGGCTCGCCGATCACCTCACCTGCGTCGCCGCCTCGCTGATGGAGCTGGGCGCGATGACCGCGTTCCTCTATCTCGTGATGCTCCGCGACTGGATCTACGAGCACCTTGCGGACCTCACCGGGGCGCGCGTCACGTACACCTACGGGCGCATCGGCGGTCTCGCCCGCGATCTCCCGGACGGCTGGCTCGCGCGCCTGGACGAGATCCTCGTCAAGTACGAGGAGTTCATCGGCCGCGTCCACGGGCTCATGGACCGCAACCGCATTTTCATCGAGAGGACCCGCGACGTCGGCGTGATCACCGCAGCCGATGCGATCGACTGGGGCTACAGCGGGCCGATGCTCCGCTCGACCGGCGTCGCCCGCGACCTGCGCAAGGACACGCCCTACCTCGCCTATGCGGAGCTCGACTTCGAGGTGCCGGTCGGGATCAAGGGCGACAACTACGACCGGTACTACGTCCGCATGCGCGAGATGGACGAGTCGGTGCACATGATCCGCCAGTTGATGGCGATGCTGCCCGACGGCCCGGTGAGCGTGGACGACCGCCGCTGCACGCTGCCCGAAAAGCGGCTCGTCTACACCGAGATCGAATCGCTCATCAACCACTTCAAGCTGATCATGGAAGGCCCGCAGGTCCCGGCGGGCGAAATCTACGTCGCGCACGAGTCCGCCAACGGCGAGCTCGGCTTCTATCTCGTCAGCACCGGCGGCGGCACCCCCTGGAAGGTGCACGTGCGCGCGCCGAGCTTCGTGCACATGGGCGGCGCGCACAAGATGCTCGAGGGCTACCAGCTCGCCGACATCATCCCGACGTTCGGCTCGATCAACATGATCGGCGGCGAGTGCGATCGATGAGGCACCTGATCCCCGAGTTCGAGAAGATGAAGGCCCGCTACCCGGCGGGCTTCGAGTCCTCGCTCGTGCTCCCGTGCCTGCGCCGCATCCAGGACGACCGCGGCTTCGTCGCCGACAGCGACATCGACGGGCTGGTCGCATATCTCGGCGTGCCCCGCGTGCAGGTCGAGGAAGTGCTTTCCTTCTACACCCAGTTGCGACGCAAGCCGATCGGCCGGTGGCACGTCCAGACCTGCCGCAATGTTTCCTGCTCGATGCGCGGCGCCGAGCGCCTGATCGATCACCTGCGGAAGAAGCTCGGCGTGGCACCGGGCGAGACGACTGCCGACGGCCGCTTCACCCTCTCGACGGTGGAGTGCCTGGGCTCGTGCGGCACCGCCCCGGTGGTGATGCTGAACGACGCGTATCACGAGAACATGAGCGCGGAGAAAGTGGACGCGCTGCTCGGCGGGCTGGAATAGCCATGGGGGGCAGAAAGCTCCTCATGACGTTCCCGGTCACGGCGACCTCGCACACGCTCGCCGACTACCGGGCGCGGGGCGGGTACGAGACGCTCGCGAAAGTGCTTCGCGAGAAGAAGCCCGAGGACGTCACGAAAGAGGTCGCCGCCTCCGGCCTGCAGGGCCGCGGCGGCGCGGCCTTCCCGGTCGGACGCAAGTGGCAGGTGGTGCACCTCGACGACGGTCAGCCCCATTACCTCTGCGCCAATGCCGACGAAGGCGAACCCGGCACGTTCAAGGATCGCTGGATTCTGGAGAACGCGCCGCACCTCCTGCTCGAGTCGATGCTGATTTCGTCCTACGCGCTGCAGGTTCGCAACGCGTTCGTCTACATCCGCGGCGAGTTCGATCTGCCCTATCGGCGACTGGCGGCGGCGGTCGAGGAGGCCTACGAGGCCGGCTACTTCGGCACGGACATCCTCGGATCGCCGTTCGCATGCGACATCGTCGTCTATCGCGGCGCAGGTTCCTACGTGTGCGGCGAGGCTTCCGCCCTGATCACGTCGATCGAAGGCAAGCGCGGCTACCCGCGCAACCGCCCGCCCCGCCTGACGGTCAAGGGCCTCTATCAGAAGCCCACGGTGATCAACAACGTCGAGTCGCTCTCGAACGTCACCGGCATCGTCCGCGACGGTGCAGAGGCGTTCAAGAAAGTCGGCACGCCGAAGGCGCCCGGCACGCGGCTCTTCTCGGTGTCGGGGCACATCAACAAGCCCGGCGTCTACGAGGTCGAGGGCGGCTATCCGTTCGCCGACTTTCTGAGAAACGAACTCGGCGGGATGCTCGGCGGCCGCAAGCTGAAGGCGGTCATTCCCGGCGGCATCTCCGCGAAGGTGCTCACGGCAGCGGAAATCGAGCCGCTGCCGCTCGATCAGCCGGTCTTCGAGGCCGCGGGTTCGACGCTGGGCTCGGGCGGGATGATCGTGATCGCCGAAGGCACGTGCATGGTCCGGCTGCTGCAGGTGATGCTGCGGTTCTACCACCACGAGTCGTGCGGACAGTGCACCCCGTGCCGCGAGGGCATGGGCTGGCTGCACCGCGTCATCGACCGTATCGTCGCGGGCGAGGGTCGGCTGGAGGACATCGAGACCATGCACCATGTCTCGCGCTGGAACGACGGCACGACCATCTGCGGCATGGGCGATGCCGCGGGCTACGCGACGGTCGCGATCCTCGAGAAGTTCCGCGACGAGTTCGAGTACTGGATCGCCAACAAGCGCTCGAAGTGCAACGGCGTCCTCGAGGTGGGAAATGCCTGAGATCTTCATCGACGGTCAGGCGATCCAGGCCGAACCCGACCAGACCGTCCTTCAGGCGGCGCTGGCGAACGGCATTTTCATCCCGTATTTCTGCTGGCACCCGCACCTCTCGGTGCACGGCAACTGCCGGATCTGCGTGGTCGAGGTCGAGGCGAAGGGCGGCAGCTGGCTCGACATCTCCTGCAACATGCCGGTGACCGAGGGCATGCACGTCCTGACCGATTCGGAGGAGGTGCGCGCGCAGCGCAAGGCGATCCTGCAGTTCGTCACGCTGAATCATCCGGTCGACTGCGGCATCTGCGACAAGGCCGGCGAGTGCACGCTGCAGGACTACCACTTCGCGTACAACGGCTCGCCGTCGATCTCGCGCGACGCGAAAGTGCATGCGACCAAGTTCTTCGACCTGTCGAAGCGCATCGTGCTCGACAACGAGCGCTGCATCCTGTGCTCGCGCTGCGTGCGGTTCACCCGCGAGATCTCGAAATCGCATGCGCTCGGCATCGAAAACCGCGCCGACCACTCGCTGGTGCGGCCGGCCGAGGACAGGCGTTTCGACGACGATCCGTACTCCGACAACGTGATCGACATCTGCCCGGTCGGCGCGCTGCTGTCGAAGCAATTCCTCTACAAGGCGCGCGTCTGGTATCTCGAGCCGACGCCGTCGGTCTGCCCCGGATGCGAGCGCGGCTGCGCAGTGCAGATCTGGCATCGCAGGCCGGAGTGGAGACTCAATGCGCTCGATCCGCGGCAGAACGCCGAGATCGCGCGCGTCACGCCGCTCGAGAACCCCGCCGTGAACGGCCCGTGGATCTGTAACAAGGGTCGCGATCTCGCCAGGATCTTCGAGCGTGCGCGTGCCGAGCAGCCCATGCTCAAGGGCAAGCCGGTCGAACTCGCCGCCGCGATCGACGCCGCCCGCCGACTGATCGACGAAGCGCGGCACGCGGTGGCGCTCGTGTCGAACTGGGGCTCGAACGAGGAGCTCGCGGCGTTCAAGCAGGCGCTCGCAGGCCGCTTCGCCGCGTCGTTCGTGAAGCGCGACCGGCAGCCCGAGCCGGGCGAGCGGATCGAGGACGACTTCCTCATCCGGGCGGACAAGAATCCGAACACCGCCGGCGCGCGCGCGCTCTTCGACGATGCGCCCGCTGCGCTCCCCGACGGCGCCGACCTCGTGCTCGTCTGGGGCGAAGGGTGCGACTTCGGCCGGTTGCCGCGCGGCGCGAAGACCGTGTTTCTCGGCTCCTACCTCGCGCCCGAGAATGGCCACGCAGACGTGTTCATCCCGGTGAGCATTCAGACCGAGCGGCGCGGCAGCTACACGAACTTCGCCGGCACCGTGAGCCCCTTCGAGCCCTGCTTCGCAAAGAAGCCGTCGGTCGCGGACGCGGAGACACTCTTCGCGGCGCTGGCGCAGCGGGAAAGGGCGACCGCATGAGCCACCTGGCGAGGGCCCCCGGCATGGGGATGGGCAGCAAGGCGAGTGCGGTCGCGCGCCGACGCCACGCCACTTTGCATCGGGGTGACGGCGCGGAGGCGCCCGCATGATCCAGGACCTCGTCGTCTACGCGGTGTTCATCGGCTACGCGATCGGCGTGCTGATGACGTTCGGCCTGGTGCTCACGTGGGTGGAACGCAAGCAGGCGGCGGTGATGTCCGACCGCATCGGCGCGAACCGCGCGTACCTGCGCATCCCGTTCACGAACGTCAAGCTGGTGTGGTGGGGCCTGTTTCACGGCCTTGCCGACGGCATCAAGATGATCCTGAAAGAGGACTTCAAGCCGCGCACGTACGACTGGTACGCGTACGCGGTGGCGCCGTGGGTGGCGTTCACGCCGGTCCTGCTCGTGTTCGCGGTCATCCCGTTCGGCGGCACGCTCGAGCCCGCCCGGCTGATCCCGCCGCTCGCGGACTGGTTCGGCGACCGCACCTATCCGATGCAGATCGCGCGGCTCGACGCCGGGCTGCTGATCGTCTTCGCGTTCGGCGGCATGACCATCATCGGCGCGATGCTCGCCGGATGGTCTTCCTCGAACAAGTTCTCGCTGCTCGGCGCCCTGCGCGCCGGCTCGCAGATGATCTCCTACGAGCTGGTGATGGGCCTGACCGTCCTCGGCCTGGTCCTCATCTACGGGACCGTGGATCTCGGCGACATCGTCAAGCAGCAGTCGGGAATCATCCTGGGCATCCTGCCGGCCTGGGGCGTGTTCCTGCAGCCGTTCGCGGCGACGCTCTTCATGGCGGCGGCGATCGCCGAGAACAAGCGCATACCGTTCGACCTGCCGGAGGCGGAGTCGGAGCTGATCGCCGGGTATTTCACCGAGTACAGCGCGATGAAGATGGGCCTCTTCATGTTCGCCGAGTTCATCGAGATCGCGATCATCGGCGCCCTCTTCACGACGCTCTTCCTCGGCGGCTACAACCTGCCCTTCATGAACGACGCCGGATTCGTGTTCCCCGGCAACCACGTGGTCGAGCTGCCGTACGTGCTGGTGTTCGTGATCCAGCTGGTCACGTTCCTCGTCAAGGTGTTCCTGATGTGCAGCTTCCAGATCCTCGTGCGCTGGTCGCTGCCGCGCTTCCGCTACGACCAGGTGCTGCGGTTCGCCTGGAAGTTCATGCTCCCGCTCGCCCTCGCGAACCTGACGGTCACGGCCGTGGCGGTGTGGCTGCTCCGCTCGGTGAACGCATGAGCGCGCCGCGCCACCCCGTGCGCAACGCGTCGACGCACGACGACAGGGTAAGCCGATGACCGCGAAGCCCTTCAAGCGCAAGGCCTACTGGAACGAGGCCGAGCTCTCGTGGTGGGAGCGCGCCTACCTCTTCGAGATCCTGCGCGGCCTCGGCATCACCGGCGGCGTGTTCATGCGCAACATGTGGCGCTGGATGACCGGCCGCAAGGGCGCCCTCACGACCTACTATCCGGAAGAGACGCGCCCCGACTACGGGCGCCACAACCGCGGCAAGCACGTGCTGACGCAGCGCCCCGACGGGCGAGCGCAGTGCATCGCCTGCAACATGTGCGCGACCGTATGCCCGGCCAAGGTGATCGAGATCGACGCGGCGTTCGACCCGGACGATCCCGCGCATCCCAAGTACCCGTCGCGCTTCGAGATCGACTACTCCCGCTGCGTGTTCTGCGGGCTGTGCGTCGAGGCGTGCCCCGAGGACGCGATTCGCATGGTCAAGGAAGTGCCGGACTTTCCGGGCGCCGACCGGCACCGCATGTGGCTCGGCAAGGAAGAACTGCTCGGATGGAAGCCGCAGAGCGACGTCGCCAAGCCCTATCCGGCCAAGGCGGGCGGCGCCGCGAAACGAGGCCCGGCATGATCGAAACCCTGCTCGCGAACCTCGACACGCTGCTTCTCTATCTGTTCGCGGCGTGCGCGCTGGTCGGCGCCGTCCTGATGCTGATCCTGCCGCAGCCGATGCGCGTGGCGCTTGCGCTCATCTCGACCATGGTGTTCCTCGGCGGAGTGTACGGGCTGCTCGGCGTGCACTTCATCGCCGCGTTCCAGGTGCTCGTGTACGTCGGCGCGGTGATGGTGTTCATGGTGTACGCGATCATGCTGCTCGACGTGCGCGACTCCGCGTACAAACGCACCTACTCGAAGCTGGTGATGCCGGGAATCGCGGCGGGGGCGCTTTTCTTCGCCGCGCTGGCGTTCGGCCTGTGGAAGGCGCTGCCCGACTCCGCGGGGTCCGCCGCCACGCCAGCCGCAGGGACGTTCGGCCTGCAGCAGTTCGCCGTTGCGTTCCTCAGCGAGTACTGGCTGCATTTCGAGCTGACTTCGGTGCTCCTCGTCGCCGCGGTGGTGGCGGCGCTCGCAGTCATCAAGGTGAGTGCGGCGAGCGGCGCGCAGAGTCCCCTCGGAACGCGCGCGGAACGCAAGGGCGGGAGTGATCGTGGATAAGACCCAGGTGCTCCTGTCGCTCGCCGTCGCGCTGTTCGCGATCGGTCTCGTGGGCGTGATCGTCCGGCGCAACGTGCTCGTCATGCTGATGTGCATGGAGCTGATGCTGAACGGCGTGAACCTGAGCCTGGTGACGTTTGCGCACCAGGCCGCCTCCAACGTCGGTGCCGTGCTCGTGTTCCTCGTCTTCGTGGTGGCCGCCGCCGAGATCGCGATCGCCATCCCGATCGTGCTGCTGATGGTCCGGCACAAGCGGACGCTCGACCTGTCCGCCTACACCGACCTCAAGGGATAGGCGCGATGAGCCTCCTCAGCCTGATCGTCGTCCTGCCGCTCGCCGGATTCCTGGTGAACGGGCTGGCCGGCAACCGCCTCGGCAAGGGTTTCGTGAGCGCGGTCGGGTGCGGCCTCCCGATCGTTTCGTTCCTGATCACGGTCAAGTGCTTCCTCGATCTCCGCGCCGGCGGGTACGTCCCGCTGGTGGAGAACGCGTTCACTTGGGCCACCATCGGCAAGGACGCGTTCGGGATCTCGTTCTACTTCGATCGCCTGAGCGCGGTGATGACGCTCATCGTGACCGGCGTCGGGTCGCTGATCCACGTCTACTCCACCGGCTACATGCACGAGGACAAGAGCTACGCACGCTATTTCGCGTATCTCAACCTGTTCCTCTTCTTCATGCTGCTGCTCGTCCTCGGCAAGTCGCTGCTCGTCCTCTTCGTGGGCTGGGAGGGCGTGGGCCTGGCCTCCTACCTGCTCATCGGCTTCTGGTTCGAGGACATGGAGAAGGCGCGCGCCGGCAAGAAGGCGTTCATCGTCAACCGCATCGGCGACGCGGGATTCCTGCTCGGCATGTTCGTGATCTACTCGACGCTCGGCACGCTCGAGATGGACCGCATCAACGCGGCGTTTTCGGCGACCCCGATTCCCGCAGTATCGGCGAGCCTGATCGCGGTGCTGCTTTTCATCGGCGCGACCGGCAAGTCCGCGCAGATTCCGCTCTACGTCTGGCTTCCCGACGCCATGGCCGGCCCGACCCCGGTCTCCGCGCTCATCCATGCGGCCACGATGGTGACCGCCGGCGTCTACATGATCGCGCGGCTCGCGCCCATCTACATGAACGCGCCGGAAGCCTCGCAGCTCGTCGCCTTCATCGGCGCGTTCACGGCGCTGTTCGCCGCCACCATCGCCATCGCTCAGACCGACATCAAGAAGGTGCTCGCCTACTCGACCGTCTCGCAGCTCGGCTTCATGTTCGTGGCGCTGGGCGTCGGCGCCTATGGCGTCGCGGTGTTCCACGTGTACACCCACGCGTTCTTCAAGGCGTGCCTCTTCCTTGGCGCGGGCAGCGTCATCCACGCCCTCTCCGGCGAGCAGGACATCCGCAGGATGGGCGGGCTCGCGAGCCGAATTCCGGTGACGTTCGCGACGTTCGTGGTCGCGACCGCCGCCATCGCCGGCATTCCGCCGCTCGCGGGGTTCTTCTCGAAAGACGAGATCCTCTGGTATGCGTTCGCGTCCGAGCGCGGCGGGTCGACCCTCCTCTGGCTGGTGATGTCGTTCACGGCGCTCCTCACGGCGTTCTACATGTTCCGCCTCGTCTGGCTCACGTTCTTCGGGCGCTCGCGCATGAGTCACGAGGTCGAGCACCACGTGCACGAGTCGCCGCGGTCGATGACCTCCGTGCTCTCGGTGCTGGCGCTGCTCTCGGCGGTCGGCGGCTTCGTCTCGATCCCGCATTTCCTCGAGCCCCAGTTGCCGCTGCCCGCGGTCCCGGACGCGATGCACCACTACGAGCCGCTGCTCATCGGCATCGCGGTCGCCATCGGTTTCGCCGGGCTCGCCGGAGCGGCGTACGTGTACGGCGGCACCGGCGCACGCGCCGCGGGGCTCCGGGAGCGCTTCGCGGGCGTCCACAGGCTGCTCTACGACAAATACTACGTCGACGAGCTCTACGACCTCGTCATCGTGCGGCCGCTCCACTGGACGTCGGAAATCTTCCTGCGCGTGGGCGACCGGGCGATCATCGACGGCACGCTGAACGGGATGGCGGCGCTGGCGCAGCGCGCGGCGGGCCTGCTCGGACGCGTGCAGACGGGCAGCCTGCACTTCTACGCGCTCCTCGTCCTCGCCGGCATGGTCGCGGTGATCGTCTGGAGCTGGCGCCATGTCTGACGCCGCACTGCTCAACGTCGTTCTCTACCTGCCGGTGCTCGGCATGCTGCTCATCGCGGCGCTGCCGCGGAACCGCGACGACCTCGTCCGCTGGCTCTCGTTCGCCGTGATGGTCGCGCAGCTCTGGGTGACCTGGGGCCTGTACGACCGCTTCGACCCGGCCGAGCCCGGCCTGCAGTTCGAGACGCGGCTTCCATGGATCGCGGACTGGGGCGTGTACTACCAGATCGGCCTCGACGGCTACAACGTCCTGCTGGTGCTGCTCACGGCCTTCCTCGGTCCGCTCGTCGTCGCAGGCGCGTTC
>JALOSW010000004.1 GCA_025458245.1 Burkholderiales bacterium | reverse complement strand
GAAGCTCGAGAACATGTTCGACCAGATGGGCGAGGGCGAGGCGAAGGTCCTCAACATCCTGCTCAAGGCCGACGTGCAGGGCTCGCAGGAAGCGCTCGTCCACGCGCTCACCAAGCTCTCCACCGAGGAGGTGAAGGTGCACGTGATCCACGCGGCGGTCGGCGGGATCACGGAGAGCGACGTGAACCTGGCGCTCGCTTCCAAGGCGGTGATCGTGGGCTTCAACACGCGTGCCGATGCCGCGGCGCGCAAGCTCGCGGAAACCGCGGGCGTCGACATCCGCTACTACAACATCATCTACGACGCGGTCGACGAGGTGAAGGCGGCGCTCTCCGGCATGCTCACCCCCGAGAAGAAGGAGCAGGCGGTCGGCCTCGTCGAGGTGCGGCAGGTGTTCCGCATCTCGAAGGTGGGCACGGTCGCGGGCTGCTACGTGCTCGACGGCGTGGTCCGCCGGACGTCGCGCGTGCGCCTGCTGCGCGACAACGTGGTCATCTTCGACGGTGAGCTCGACTCGCTCAAGCGCTTCAAGGACGACGTGCGCGAGGTGAAGTCCGGGTTCGAGTGCGGGCTCTCGCTCAAGAACTACAACGACCTCCAGGTCGGCGATCAGCTCGAAGCCTACGAAGTCCAGGAAGTGGCGCGGTCGCTGTAGCCGCACCGCGCGGACGGCGGGGGCCGTTCGCGCGCCGCGCCGGACCGGAAGAACGCTCATGGCCAATGCCCAGCGCCGCAACCGCGTCGCCGACCAGATCCAGCGCGAGCTTTCCGACATCATCCGCCTCGAGCTGCGCGATCCGCGCGTCCACTTAGTCACCATCACCGGCGTCAACGTCACGCCCGACCTGATGCACGCGAAGGTGTTCGTGACGACGCTTGGCGCGGAGAGCGAGCGCGACGAGACGCTGACCGGGCTGCGGCGCGCGGCGGGCTACATGCGGTCGTTGCTCGGGAAGCGTCTGCATACGCACTCGACGCCCGAACTCCACTTCGAGTACGACCCTTCGATCGAGCGCGGCGTGCGCCTCACGCACCTCATCGACGAGGCCGTCGCCACCGCCAAGCCCGATGAGAAGTGAGCTGCCTCCGGGCAGCGGCACGCGCGCATCGACCGGACGCAGGCGCCGCGGCGCCCCCATCGACGGCGTGTTGCTCCTCGACAAGCCGACCGGGATGACCTCCAACGCGGCGCTCCAGTCGGCGAAGCGCCTCTTCGGGGCAGCCAAGGCGGGTCATACCGGCACGCTCGATCCGCTCGCTAGCGGGCTGCTCCCGCTTTGCTTCGGCGAAGCGACGAAGTTCTCCGCGTACCTGCTCGACGCCGACAAGGCCTACACCGCACGGCTTAAGCTCGGCGTCCGCACCTCGACCGGCGATTCGGAAGGCCACGTGCTCGAAACGCGTCCGGTGGCCGTGGATGCGGCGCGCCTGGACGCGGCCCTGCCGGCGTTTCGCGGCAAGATCGACCAGGTGCCCCCCATGCATTCGGCACTGAAGCGGGAGGGACGCCCGTTGTACGAGTACGCGCGCGCCGGCGTCGAACTCGAGCGCGAACCGAGACGGGTGACGATCCACGGTCTCGAGTGGCGCGATCTCGCGGGCGACGAGGTCACGGTCGACGTCCGTTGCTCCAAGGGAACGTACGTCCGGGTGCTCGGAGAGGAGATCGGGGAAGCGCTGGGCTGCGGCGCGCACCTCGTCGCGCTGCGGCGGACGGGCATCGGGCCGTTCGACGTCGCTTGCGCGGTGACCCTGGATGCGATCGCGGAGGCCGCGCCGGAGAATCGGCAGCGCGTCCTCCGTCCGATCGACTGCCTCGTCGACCGCCTTGAGGCGGTGCGCCTCGCGCCCACGCTCGCCGAGGCGTTCGTGCGGGGGCAGGCGGTGCCCGCAGCGGCGCGATCGGGCGGGACGGTCCGGGTGTATGCGGACGGGCGCTTCCTCGGCGTGGCCGAAGCGTTGCCCGACGGGCGCCTGCAGCCGCGGCGCGTGGTCGTGGCCGCGGCTGCCGCGTGAGGCAGGCGGAAAACCGCGCCGAGGCTTGTCCGGGCCCGAGAACTTCGTGTAAAATCCCCGGCTTACCTACGAGACCGACCAGAGAGAGACCACGCATGTCCGTGACCGTTGCGCAGAAGGCGCAGATCCTCCAGACCTATCAGCGCAAGCCGGGCGACACCGGCTCGCCCGAGGTGCAAGTCGCGCTTCTCACTGCGCGCATCAACGGCCTGACCGATCATTTCAAGGCGAACGTCAAGGATCACCACTCGCGCCGCGGTCTGCTGCGCATGGTGAGCCAGCGCCGCAAGCTGCTCGACTACCTGAAGCGCACCGACGCCGACGGCTACCGCAAGCTGATCGAACAGCTCGGCCTGCGCAAGTAATCCCGGAGACGCCCACCCCGAACATGCGGTGGGCGTCTCTCTTTCCGAACCCACGAGACTCGCATGCGCTCCGCGCTCCCGGCATCCGCAGGGGAGCGGCTGCGTGCGCCCGAGTGCTGCGTCTGAGGAGTGCTCATGCTTAACCCGACCCGCAAGTCCTTTCAGTACGGCGCCCACACCGTAACGCTCGAGACCGGCGAGATCGCCCGCCAGGCTGGCGGCTCCGTGCTCGTCAACATGGACGACACCGTCGTGCTGTGCACGGTGGTCGCCGCCAAGAAGCCGAAGCCCGGCCAGTCGTTCTTCCCGCTCACCGTCGACTACGTCGAGAAGTTCTACGCCGCGGGCCGCATTCCCGGCGGGTTCTTCAAGCGCGAGGGACGTCCGACCGAGAAGGACACGCTCACCTCGCGGCTGATCGACCGGCCGATCCGGCCGCTGTTTCCCGAGGGCTTCTACAACGAGGTGCAGGTCGTCGCGACGGTGCTCTCGGTGAACCCCGAGGTGGACGGCGACATCCCGGCGATGCTCGGTGTTTCCGCGGCGCTCGTGATCTCCGGCGTGCCGTTCAACGGCCCGATCGGCGCCGCGCGCGTGGCCTACCTAGACGGACAGTACGTGCTCAACCCGACCGCGTCGCAGCTCAAATCCTCGCAGCTGAACCTCGTCGTCGCGGGCACCGAGCACGCGGTGCTGATGGTCGAGTCCGAGGCCGCGGAGCTCTCCGAGGACGTCATGCTCGGCGCCGTGGTGTACGGCCACGAACAGATGCAGGCCGCGATCCGCGCCATCAACGAACTCGCTGACGAGGCGGGCAAGTCCGCCTGGGACTGGCAGCCGCCGGCTCAGGACCAGTCGCTCGTTGGCCGGATCGTGGATCTCGCCGAAGCCGACCTCCGCGACGCCTATCGCATCAAGCAGAAGCAGGCGCGCCAGGTGCGCCTCGACGAAATCCGCAAGAAGGTCGAAGCGGCGACCCTCGTCGGCGACGACGCCCCGGACGCCAACCTGGTGGGCGACATCCTCTTCGGGCTCGAGGCGAAGATCGTCCGCAGCCAGATCCTCGACGGCGAGCCGCGCATCGACGGCCGCGACACGCGCACCGTGCGTCCGATCAGCGTCAAGGTCGGCGTGCTGCCACGCACCCACGGGTCGGCGCTCTTCACCCGCGGTGAGACGCAGGCGCTCGTGATCGCCACGCTCGGCACCGGCCGCGACGAGCAGATCATCGACGCGATCACGGGCGAGTACCGTGAGCGCTTCATGCTCCACTACAACATGCCTCCCTACGCGACCGGCGAGACCGGCCGCATGGGTGCGCCGAAGCGCCGCGAAATCGGCCACGGGCGCCTCGCCAAGCGCGCGCTGTCGGCGGTTCTGCCGAGCGCCGAGGAATTCGGCTATTCGATCCGCGTCGTATCGGAGATCACCGAATCGAACGGATCCTCGTCGATGGCGAGCGTCTGCGGCGGCAGCCTCGCGTTGATGGACGCCGGGGTGCCGACGAAGGCGCAGGTCGCCGGCATCGCGATGGGCCTCATCAAGGAGGGCAACCGTTTCGCGGTGCTGTCCGACATCCTCGGCGACGAGGACCACCTCGGCGACATGGACTTCAAGGTCGCCGGCACCGCGGGCGGCGTCACAGCCCTGCAGATGGACATCAAGATCGAGGGCATCACCAAGGAGATCATGGCGGTCGCGCTCGCGCAGGCGCGCGAGGGCCGCATGCACATCCTCGACCGGATGCAGCAGGCCCTGACGGCGCCGCGCCAGGAGATCTCGACGTTCGCGCCGCGCATCATCAAGATCAAGATCAACCCGGAGAAGATCCGCGACGTCATCGGCAAGGGCGGCGTGGTCGTGCGCGGCATCCAGGAGGAGACCGGCGCCACCATCGAGATCTCGGACGACGGCACGATCTCGATCGCGAGCCTTTCGGCCGAAGGCGGCGAGGCCGCCAGGAAGCGCATTCAGGAGATCACCGCAGACGTCGAGGTGGGCAAGGTCTACGAGGGCACGGTGCTCAAGCTGCTCGACTTCGGTGCCATCGTGAGCGTGCTGCCCGGACGGGATGGGCTCCTCCACATCTCGCAGATCTCGAACACGCGCGTGAACAGCGTGTCCGACTTCCTCAAGGAAGGCCAGCAGGTGAAAGTGAAAGTGCTGGAGGCCGACGAGAAGGGGCGTCTCCGCCTTTCGATGAAGGCCGTTTCCGAAGCGGAAGCCGCCGCGCCGACGACCTGATCGGGGGCGCCGCGGACGCGGAAGACAAGGGCGCTCCGGCGCCCTTTTTCATCGCGGTCGCGGGTCCGGGCCCAGAAACGACGAACGGCGCCTCCAGGCGCCGTTTCTTTCGGGAGCGCCGCACCGGGCGCGGGCGCACCGCCTATTTCGCGACCTGCTTCTCGCGCAGCTCTTCGAGCGTCTTGCAGTCGATGCAAAGCGACGCGGTCGGCCGGGCTTCGAGGCGCTCGAGCCCGATCTCGATCCCGCAGCTCTCGCAGTAGCCGTATTCGTCGGCGTCGATCTTGCCGATGGTCTCGTCGATCTTCTTGATGAGCTTCCGCTCGCGGTCGCGGTTGCGGAGCTCGAGCGCGATGTCGGACTCCTGCGTGGCGCGGTCGTTCGGGTCGGCGAAGATGGTCGCCTCGTCCTGCATCGTGTGCACCGTGCGGTCGATGTCCTGGGAGAGCTCCTGCTTCAGCTTTTCGAGGATCGTCCGGAAGTGCGTCTTCTGCCGCGGGCTCATGTACTCCTCGCCCTTTCTGGGCTGGTAGCGCGGCATGGTTTTCAGCAGGGTTTCAACAGCCATCGGATGCTCGGTCTCGCCTCGAAACGAAGGCGCTGTTATGCCAGAAAGAGGGGGGAGCAGCAAGGCAATTTTCCTTTTCCGCGCATAGCGTTGACCCGCTTCCGGCGAGCGAGTACACTGCGGCTCCTTCCGGGGTGTGGCGCAGCCTGGTAGCGCGCTTGCTTTGGGAGCAAGATGTCGGGAGTTCGAATCTCTCCACCCCGACCAGGTTTTTGGTGTGCCCGACCAGTCCGACGGAGCGCCCGTAGCTCAACCGGATAGAGCATCGGCCTTCTAAGCCGGCGGTTACAGGTTCGAGTCCTGTCGGGCGCGCCAGCATGCCGTTTTCCGACGGTGGCTGTAGCTCAGTTGGTAGAGTCCCGGATTGTGATTCCGGTTGTCGTGGGTTCGAGCCCCATCAGCCACCCCACCTTTCCTTCGCGGCGCCTCGAGTCCTCGCGCCGTGCCGCCTGAGCCCTCTCGCCTCGGCGCCCGCGGGTCGCGGCCTGCCGCGACATTCCTGCGGCACGCAGAGGCGGCACCTCCGGAGCTGACCCTGTGCTGATCGCGCTCGACTGGGGCACGACGTCGCTGCGCGCGTGGCTTCTCGACGAGGCCGGCGCAGTCGTCGATTCGCGCACCGCGCCGCTCGGCATCATGCGCGTCGCCGATGCGCGCTTCGAAGCGGCGTTCCACGAGGTTTGCGGCGCGTGGCTCGCCGCGCATCCCGGCGTCGGCGCGATCGCATCGGGAATGATCGGGAGCCGTCAGGGCTGGCACGAGGCCGCCTATGTCGATTGCCCGGCCGCAAGCGAGGATCTCGCTGCCCGGTTGCTGCGGTTCGAGACCACCTCGGGGACGCGCATCGCGATCGTGCCGGGCGTGGCGCTGCGAGCCGCCGTTCCGGACGTGATGCGTGGCGAGGAGACGCAGGTGCTCGGCGTTCTTCCCGCGGGCGGCGACGGGCTCCTCGTGCTTCCCGGCACGCATTGCAAGTGGGTCCGAGCACGGGACGGGCGGATCGAATGGTTCGCGACGTTCATGACCGGGGAACTCTTCGCGGTGTTGCGCGAGCACAGCATCCTCGGTCGGCTGATGGAGGGCGACACGTTCGACGAGGCCGCTTTCGTTCGCGGCGTCGACGCCGGCGCGGCACAGGGCAGCGTGGCCGCGAACCTTTTCGGCGTTCGCACGCTGGGTCTTTTCGGTGAAATCGCCGCCGCGGGCCTGCACTCGTATCTTTCCGGGTTGCTCATCGGCGACGAGCTTGCCGACGGATTGCAGCGCATCGGGTCGGATCGCACTGCGTCGCCGCTCCTGATCGGCGAGCCGGCGCTCGTGGAACTCTATCGGCGCGCGTTCGCCCGTCTCGGCGTGGCGGCCTGGGCAGGCGATGCCGCCGCTGCCCTCCGCGGGCTTAGGCGCATCGCGAAGGCTGCGGCGCTCGCATAGCCGCGACGCGCGAGCGGGCGTCCTGCGGACGGGACGAAGCGTGCGCTCTTCAGCCAGGAAAGAGCGGCGGCTCGTCCATGAGCGGGATCTGTTCGCGCAGCTCGAGTATGCGGTCCTGCCAGTAGCGCTGCGTGTTGAACCACGGGAATGCCGCGGGGAACGCCGGATCGTGCCATCGGCGCGCGAGCCACGCCGAGTAGTGAATCAGGCGGAGCGTGCGCAAAGCCTCCACGAGGTGCAGCTCGCGCGGATCGAACTCGTTGAAGTCCTCGTACCCGGCGAGCACGTCGGCGAGCTGGCGGGTCATCGTCGCGCGATCGCCTGATAGGAGCATCCACAGATCCTGGATCGCCGGTCCCATGCGGCTGTCGTCGAAATCGACGAAGTGCGGGCCGTCGTCTGTCCAAAGGACGTTCCCGGCGTGGCAGTCGCCGTGCAGCCGCAGCCGGCGTACCTCGTCGGCGCGCGCGAAGGCGCGGCGCACGCCGTCGAGCGCCTGATCGACGACGCTCGTCCACGCCGGACGAAGGTCGGGCGGCAGGGCGCCGTGCTCCAGAAGGTACCCGCGCGGCTCCTCGCCGAACGCCGCGATGTCGAGCGCGGGGCGGTGCGCGAACGGCCGGATCGCGCCCACTGCGTGAATGCGCCCGATGAAGCGCCCCATCCACTCGAGCGTGGCCGGGTCTTCCAGCTCGGGCGCGCGGCCGCCGCGCTTCGGGTACACCGCGAAGCGGAAACCGCCGAAGGCGTGCAGCGTCCGCTCGCCGATCGCGAGCGGCGCGACCACCGGGATCTCCCGCTCCGCGAGTTCCGCGACGAAGGTGTGCTCTTCGAGGATCTGCGCGTCCGACCACCGTGCGGGTCGGTAGAACTTCACCACGACGGCGCTCGTCGGGCCGGCTTCGGGAAACGGCTCTTCGAGCCATACCTGGTAGACGCGATTCTCGTAGCTGTTCAGCGCGAGCAGGCGTCCGTCGGCGCGGATGCCCAGACTCTCCACCGCGTCCACGACGCGATCCGGGGTGAGTCCTGCGTAGGGGACTGCTGCGTCGGTCGTCATGCCCCGATTGTACGGGGAGGGCGCCGCGGACCTTGCGAGTCGTACTCCCGCGCGGGTCGGTGTCAGCCGCCGAAGTCTGCGTGGCGCAGCAGGAAGACGTGCTCGTCGCCGGCGCTGGTGTCGAGCCACGTGAACGGCAGGCGCGGGTAGGCGGCCTCCAGCGCCGCACGGTTATGCCCGATCTCGACCACGAGAATGCCATCGCCGCTGAGGTGCGCGGGCGCCGTGTCGATCAGCCTGCGAACGACATCCAGCCCGTCTGCGCCGCCCGCGAGCGCCAGGCGCGGCTCGTGCCGGTATTCCTCCGGCAGCGCGCGCATCGAGGGCGCATCCACGTAGGGCGGATTCGACACGATGAGGTCGTAGGCGCGCCCGCCGATCTTCGCGAACAGGTCCGAGCGGAGCACGCGCACGCGATCGGCGAGGCCGTACTCATCGACATTCCTGCGAGCGACGGCGAGCGCGTCGGTCGCTATGTCGACCGCGTCGATCTCGGCGCCGGGGAAGGCAAGCGCGGCGGCGATCGCGAGGCAGCCCGACCCGGTGCACAGATCGAGCACGCGGCCCACCGCGACGGGATCGGCGATCCATGGCGAAAGATGTTCGCGCAGCAACTCCGCGATGAAGGAGCGCGGCACGATCACGCGCTCGTCGACAAAGAACCGCAGATCTCCGAGCCACGCCTCGTTGGTCAGATAGGCCGCGGGAACGCGCTCGCGGACGCGACGGTCGAGCAGGGCGGCGAGCTTCGCCCCCTCTGCCTTCGTGACGCGCGCGTCGAGGAACGGCTCGAGACGATCGAGCGGCAAATGCAGGGCGTGAAGCAGCAGGTAGGCCGCTTCGTCGTAGGCCTCGTGCGTGCCGTGCCCGAAATGCAGACCGGCCTCGTCGAAACGGCTGACCGCGAAACGCAGCCAGTCGCGCAGCGTGTGGAGTTCCGCACGCGCTTCGGCGAACGGACCGCGAGCGGGGCGTCTGGCCGCCATGTCTCAGCCGAGGAGACGTCGCAGCGCGCCGAGATAGATCCGGCGCAGCGGCTCGATCGAAGCGACCGCCACGTGCTCGTTCACCTTGTGGATGCTTTCGTTTACCGGACCGAACTCGACCACCTCGCGGGAGATCTCCGCGAGGAATCGGCCGTCGGACGTGCCGCCTGTAGTCGACACTTCCGGGGCGACGCCGGTCACTTCGCCGATCGCCTCGGCGAGCATCGAGACGAGCGTCCCGCGCGGCGTGAGGAACGGCTTCGCGCCCAAGGTCCACTCGATTTCGTAGTCGAGCGCGTGGCGGTCGAGCACCGACTGAACGCGCTGCTCGAGCGAGTCGGGCGTGCTGGCGGTCGAGAACCGGAAATTGAAGAGCACCTCCATCTCGCCGGGGATCACGTTCGTCGCCCCGGTGCCGGCGCGGACGTTCGAGATCTGCCAGGTGGTCGGCGGGAAATACTCGTTGCCGCGGTCCCACTCGGTCGCCGCCAGCTCGGCGAGTGCCGGCGCCGCGAGGTGCACGGGGTTGCGCGCGAGATGCGGGTAGGCGACATGCCCCTGCAATCCCTTGATTCGCAGAGTCGCCGACAGCGAGCCGCGGCGGCCGTTCTTGACCGTATCCCCGAGCTGCGACACGCTGGTGGGCTCGCCGACGATGCAGTAGTCGATGGTCTCGCCGCGCGCGCGCAGACGGTCCACCACGCGTACCGTCCCGTCGACCGCGGGGCCTTCCTCGTCAGAGGTGAGCAGGAGAGCGATCGAGCCGCGGTGATCGGGACGCTCGGCCACGAACCCTTCGATCGCGGTTACGAAGGCGGCGAGCGAGGTCTTCATGTCGGCCGCGCCGCGTCCGTACAGAATGCCGTCACGCTCGGTCGGGATGAAGGGGTCCGATCGCCATTGCGCGAGCGGGCCCGTCGGGACCACGTCGGTGTGACCCGCGAAGCAGACGAGGGGCGCCCCGGATCCGCGCCGCGCCCAGAGGTTGGTCACCTCGCCGCAGCGCACGGGCTCGACGCGAAAACCGATGGCCGCCAGCCGCGCCGCGATCAGATCCTGGCAACCGCCGTCCTCCGGCGTGACCGAAGCGGCCTCAGCGGAGAAAGGTTGTCGCGAAGAGCGCCGGGTCGAACCCGACGAGCAGGCGGCCATTGTAATCGACCACCGGGCGGCGGATCACGCTCGGATGCGCGGCCATCAGCCTGACCGCCGACTCGGCATCGACGAGCCGTGCCTTCTCGGTGTCGGGAAGCATCCGCCACGTCGTCCCGCGCCGATTGACGAGCGTCTCCCAGTCGCAGCGCGCGACCCACTCGCGCAGGAGCCCTTGAGGCGCGCCGGACTTGCGGTAGTCGTGAAGGTCGGCCGGAACGCGATGCTCGGCAAACCAGGCGAGCGTCCGCTTGATCTGATCGCAGTTCGGAATGCCGTAGACGACCGGCTTCACGGGCGAGTGCCCGCCGTCAGGCGGCTTTCTCGTCGTCGAGGGTGAGCTTGAATTCGCTGAAGGAGGCCGCAGCCGGGCCGCGGTCAGCTGGCTTTTCCGGCGCCTTGGGCGCTGCGACCGGCTGGCTCGGGGCCGCTGCGTTGTTGATGAGCCACAGCAGGTTGGTGGGAGAGTCGCTGTTCGCGAGCGCATCGTCCTGCGTGATCACGCCGTCCTTGATCATCTTGAACAGCGCCTGCTCGAAGGTCTGCGACCCGGGCGACAGGCTCTTGTCCATGGCTTCCTTGAGCTCGTTGATCTCGCCTTTCTCGATCAGCTCGGACACATGGCGCGTGTTCAGCATCACCTCGACCGCCGGCGAGCGATTGCCCTTGGTATTGCGGATCAGCCGCTGCGACACCACGCACTTCAGCGTCGCGGAAAGATCCTGCAGCAGCGCGGGGCGATTCTCCAGCGGATAGAAACTGATGATTCGATTGAGCGCGTGGTAGCTGTTGTTCGCGTGCAGCGTCGCCAGGCACAAATGGCCCGATTGCGCGTAGGCGATCGCCATCGCCATCGTCTCGCGGTCGCGGATCTCGCCGATCAGGATCACGTCCGGCGCCTGGCGCAGGGCGTTCTTGAGCGCGACGTGGTAGGACTTCGCATCGGTGCCGAGTTCGCGCTGATTGACGATCGAGCGCTTGTGCTTGAACAGAAACTCGATCGGATCCTCGATCGTGATGATGTGTCCCGACATCGCCGCGTTGCGATGGTCGATCATCGCCGCGAGCGAGGTGGACTTGCCCGAGCCGGTCGCGCCGACCATCAGCACGAGGCCGCGCTTCTCGATCGCGATCTCCTTCAGGACCTGCGGCAGTCCGAGCGAATCGAAGGCCGGGATCTCGCCGGGGATGTAGCGCACCACCACGGCCGGCGTCGTGCGCTGCATGAAGGCGCTGATCCGGTAGCTGCCGAGGCCGCTGATCGGGTAGGAGGTGTTGAGCTCGAAGGTCTCGTCGAACTCGGCGAGCTGCCGCGAGCTCAGGACTTCCGCCAGCAGGCCGCGCACCGAGTCGGGCGTGACGTTCTGCTGGTTGATCGGCATCGTGACCCCATTGATCTTGATGCTGATCGGCGCGCCTGCCGAGATGAAAATGTCCGAGGCCTTCTTCTCGGCCATGATCTCGAACAGGCGTCGCATCGCGGACATCGGTCTCCCCCTCGCGGGCGGGGCGGTCAATCCCCCCGCAGCAACTCGTTGATGCTGGTCTTGGCCCGCGTCTTCGCGTCCACCTGCTTCACGATCACCGCGGCATAGAGCGCGTATTTTCCGTCTCCGGAGGGGAGGGTGCCAGGAACTACTACCGATCCGGCCGGGACCCTCCCGTAGAGTGTTTCGCCCGTGAGGCGGTTGTAGATCCGGGTGCTCTGGCCGATGAAGACCCCCATGGAGATCACGGAGTTCTCCTCGACGATCACCCCCTCGACGACCTCCGAGCGCGCGCCGATGAAGCAGTTGTCCTCGATGATGGTCGGGTTGGCCTGGAGGGGCTCGAGCACCCCGCCGATGCCGACGCCACCCGAGAGGTGCACGTTCTTGCCGATCTGGGCGCACGATCCCACGGTCGCCCAGGTATCCACCATGGTTCCCTCGTCCACGTAGGCGCCGATGTTCACGTATGAGGGCATGAGCACGACGTTCTTCGCGACGAACGCGCCGCGGCGCGCGACGGCCGGCGGCACCACCCGGAATCCGCCGGCGGCGAAGTCGACCGGCGTGTAAGAGGCGAACTTCGTCGGGACCTTGTCGAAGTATTGCGTCGACGCGCCCGGCATCACGACGTTGTCGCTGAGGCGAAACGACAGCAGCACCGCTTTCTTGATCCACTGATGGGTCGTCCACGCGCCGTCGAGCTTCTGCGCGACGCGCAACTCGCCGCGATCGAGCCGGCCGAGCACCTCGTCGACTGCCGCCTTGACCTGCGGGTCGGGATTCTGGGGGGAGAGCTGCGCGCGGTTCTCCCACGCGTGGTCGATGGTCTTTTCGAGCTGCTGCATGGTTTCTCGTCTCGTTGAGTGATGGCGGGGGCGGGTGGGCGTGTCGCACGCCGGGCGCGCCGGAGCCCGGTCCGCGCGCGGCGGCCGGGCGCATCGCTAGAGCTTGCGCGCGAACTCGTCGATGCGGCGGACGCCTTCGATGCTTTCGTCGAACGAGGCCACGAGCGCGACGCGGACGTGATTCGCGCCCGGATTCGCGCCATGCGCCTCGCGCGCGAGATAGCTTCCCGGAAGCACCGTCACATTATATTGACGGTACAGCTCCCGGGCGAAGTCGGTATCGGGGATGGGCGTGCGCACCCAGAAATAGAACCCGCCCTCCGGCATGTATGTCGCGAGCGGCGCGCCGAGCATCGGCAGCGCGGTCGCGAACTTGCGTTGATACAGCGCGCGGTTCTCGCGAACGTGGGATTCATCGCGCCAGGCGACCTCGCTCGCGGCCTGTACGGACGGGCTCATCGCGCTGCCGTGATAGGTGCGGTAGAGCCGGAAGCGCTCCAGAATGCGCGCATCGCCCGCGACGAATCCGGAGCGCATGCCCGGGACGTTCGAGCGCTTGGAGAGACTCGAGAACACGACCAGGCGCGGAAACCCCTCGCGTCCCAGTCGGTGCGCCGCCTCGAGCGCGCCGAGCGGCGGTTTCGCCTCGTCGAAGTAGAGCTCCGAATAGCATTCGTCCGCCGCAATGGCGAAGCCGTGCGCGTCCGCGAGCGCGAACAGTCGGTGCCACTCGTCCAGGCCCATGACTCGGCCGGTCGGATTGTTCGGCGAGCACGCGTAGACGAGCTGCGTCCGCGCGAGGACGCCCGCGGGCACCGCCCCGTAGTCGGCGACGAATCCGTCCTCGGCACGCATGTTCACGTAGTGCGGCGTCGCGCCGGCCAGGAGGGCCGAGCCCTCGTAGATCTGGTAGAAGGGGTTCGGCGACAGCACCACCGCGTCGGTGCGTGAGGAGTCGATCACGGTCTGCGCAAACGCGAAGAGCGCCTCGCGCGACCCGTTCACCGGCAGGACCTGCGTTTCGGGATCGACGCCCGGGAGTGCGTAGCGCTTCTCGAGCCATCGCGCGATGGCGGCACGCAGCGATGCGCTGCCGGCCGTGAGCGGATAGCTCGCGAGGCCGCCGAGGTTCTCGACGAGCGCCCGCTTGATGAACTCGGGCGTCGGGTGCTTGGGCTCGCCGATCGAGAGATTGACGTGCGCGAGGCCCGCCGGCGGGACGACGTCCGCGAGAAGGCCGCGGAGCCGTTCGAACGGATAGGGCTGCAGCTTGGCGAGATTGGGATTCACGGGCGGCGGCGATGTCGGCGTCGATGACGCAAGGCCCGGAATTATAGGTGCTCTTCGGGTGCGTCCCGCCGCCCTCGGAGCGCTTCGGGCGCGGTGGTATCATAGCGCCCGATTTTTCTCCAACGAATCCGGCGTTCCAGCCGGTCTCTCGAGTCGGTCAAGTTGCGCCTCACCCAGATCAAGCTCGCGGGGTTCAAGTCGTTCGTCGACCCCACTTCCATCAGCGTTCCCGGCGATCTCGTCGGCGTCGTCGGCCCGAACGGCTGCGGCAAATCGAACATCATCGATGCGGTCCGGTGGGTGCTCGGCGAGAGCCGCGCCTCGGCGCTGCGCGGCGAGTCGATGCAGGACGTGATCTTCAACGGATCGGCGCAGAGAAAGCCGGTGGCGCGCGCGAGCGTCGAACTCGTGTTCGACAACGCGATGGGCAAGGCCGCCGGACAATGGTCGCGGTTCGCCGAGATCTCCGTGAAGCGCGTTCTCCAGCGCGACGGCGAGTCGCACTATTTCATCAACAACCAGGTGGTGCGCAGGCGCGACATCCAGGACATCTTCCTGGGCACGGGCGTCGGTCCTCGCGCGTACGCGATCATCGAGCAGGGCATGATCTCGCGGGTGATCGAGGCCAAGCCCGAGGAACTGCGCGTGTTCCTCGAGGAGGCGGCGGGCGTCTCGAAGTACAAGGAGCGCCGCCGCGAGACCGAGCAGCGGCTCGAGGACACGCGCGAGAACCTGGCGCGGGTCGACGACATCCGCCGCGAGCTCGACGCGCAGATCGAAAAGCTCACGCGCCAGGCGGAGGTCGCCGCGCAATACAAGTCGCTGCAGGCCGAAGTGCACCAGAAGCAGAACCTGCTCTGGCTCCTGCGCAAGAACGACGCCGGCGCGGAGCGCGAGCGGCATGCGCGCGAGATCGAAAAGGTCACCAACGAACTCGAAGCCGAGACCGCGCGGCTGCGGGAGATCGAGCTCTCGGTCGAGAAGGCGCGCACCGAGCACTACCACGCACAGGATGCGGCGAACAGCGCGCAGACGGGCCTTTACGAGGCGAACACCGAGGTCTCGCGTCTCGAGGCCGAGATTCGTTTCATCACGGAAACGCGCCAGCGCCTCGACGCCCAGGCGGGCGCGCTGGCCGCGCAGCTCGCCGAAGCCGAGCGTCGGGGGGCGGAGCTCGCCGACGCGCGCACGATGTGGACGGAGCGCAAGGAGTCCACGCAGGCGCGGCTCGCCGCCGCGAACGCGCGCGTGGACGTCGAGCGCGCCAAGCTCCCCGACCTCGAGACCGCGTACCGAACCGAGCAGACGCGCGTGACCGATGCCCGCGCGGCGATCGCGCTGGCCGAGCAGGCGTTCCAGATCGAGCAGACGCACCTCGCGCACGCCGGGAAGCTCCTCGCGCAGCTCGAGACGCGCGAAGAACGGCTCGCGGCCGAGCGGCAGGCGCTCGCACAGCCCGAGCCCGAGCGGCTCGCCGAAGTCGCGGCACAGATCGAGCAATTCGCCGCAGCCCTCGCCGCGCGGAGCGGAGCGCTGGCGGACCTCTCGGCGGCACTGCCGTCCCGGGAAGCAGCCCGAGCCGACGCGCTCGCACGACTTCAGGCGCTCGAACGGGATAAGAGCGTGCTGGACGGGCGCCTCGCGGCACTGAAGCAGATACAGGATCGGGTCGAAGAGAACGGCCAGATCCAGGATTGGCTGGCGCGGCACTCGCTCGCGTCGCTCCCGCGGCTCTGGCAGAAGGTCACGGTCGAGCCAGGCTGGGAGTCGGCGCTCGAGTCGGTCCTCCGCGAGCGGCTGCACGCGCTCGAGCTGGACGACCCCGACACGCTCCAGCGCCTCCTGGACGACCCGCCGCCTGCGAAAGTGTCCGTATTCTCGCGCGGCGGTGCCGCCGACACGGTCGCCATTGCGGGGCATCGCCCTCTCGCCGATCTCGTTGCCACCCATGACCCGGGGCTGCGACCGCTGATCGAAGACTGGCTCGCGGGCTATTACGCGGCGGATGGCGTGCCCCGGCTGATGGCGCGACTCGCCCTGCCGGCGGGCGTCGTGCTCGTGAACGCCGCCGGGCATCAATTCCGGCGCTTGTCGGTCTCCTTCCACGCACCGGACGCGGCCGACACCGGGATCCTCGCTCGCCAGCGGGAGATCGAGGCGCTAGCTGCGGAGTCGGTCGGCGTTGCCGATCGGGTCGATGCCGCACGGCTTGGGCTCACCGAAGCCGAGGCGGCGCTTGCCGAGCATCGGACGAGCATGGCGCGAGAGCGCGACGCCGAGGCAGCCCTGAAGCAGAGCAGCCACGAGGCCGAGCTCTCCCACCTCCGCCTGACCGAGAGCCAGGCGCGCGCAGAGGAGCGGAGCGCCCAGATCGCCGCCGAGGTCGGCGAGATTCGCGCCGAGAAAGAACGGGAGCGGGCTCGCCAGGGCGAGGTCGAGGCGAATCTCGAACGGCATCAGGCGGAAATCGACCGTCTCTGGGCCGAGTTCGAGAGTGTGCGCACCGGGCATCAGGCCGCCGAAGGGGCGCTCGACGAGCAGCGGAAAGCGGTCGCGGCGGCTGAGCGCGAAGCCCAGGAGACCGGGTTTCTCGGTCGTGAGGCAGACAATAAAATCAATGAGATCGATCGTTTTATTGAGACAGCACATGAGCAGCAGGCCAGGGCCATTGCCGAGCGTGAGCGGATCGATGCCGAACTCGGCGAGCTGCGGGACGAGCCGCTGCGTGCGTCGCTCCAGGAGGCCCTGGCGCTGCGCGTCGAGCGCGAGGGCGTCGTCGGTGCCGCCCGCGACCGGCTCGAGGATCTGACCAACCGGCTGCGGGGCGCCGACGAGGCGCGGCTCGCCAGTGAGCAGCGGCTGCAGCCGCTTCGCGACCGCATCGGTGAGGTGCGGCTCAAGGAGCAGGCGGCCCGGCTTAATTACGAACAGTACGCGCAGCAGCTCTTCGAGGCCGGAGCCGACGAGGCGCTGCTCGCCCAGTCCCTCGAGAAGGGGCTGCGCGCGGGGGCGCTGCAGAGCGAGATCGGGCGGATCCAGCAGGCGATCGCCGAACTCGGGGCCGTGAACCTCGCGGCGCTGGAAGAGCTGGAATCGAGCCGGGAGCGCAAGGATTTTCTCGACTCCCAGTCGACCGACCTCGCCGAGGCGCTCACGACGCTCGAGAACGCCATCCGGCGCATCGACCGCGAGACCCGCGAGCGGCTGCAGGACACGTTCGACCGCGCGAACGAGCACTTCGGGCAGCTTTTCCCCACTCTGTTCGGCGGCGGGGATGCCAAGCTCGTCATGACGGGCGAGGAAGTACTCGACGCAGGCGTCCAGGTGATGGCGCACCCGCCCGGCAAGAAGAACACGAGCATCCATCTGCTATCCGGGGGCGAGAAGGCCTTGACCGCGACGGCGCTCATCTTCGCGCTGTTCCAGTTGAACCCCGCACCCTTCTGCCTGCTGGACGAGGTCGACGCGCCGCTCGACGACACCAACACCGAGCGCTTCTGCAATCTGGTGAAGAAGATGTCGGCGAACACGCAGTTCCTGTTCATCAGCCACAACAAGATCACGATGGAGCTCGCGCAACAGCTGATCGGGGTCACGATGCAGGAGTCCGGCGTGTCGCGCGTCGTGGCGGTGGATATCGAAGAGGCGCTGCAAATGCGCGACCGGGCGGTCGCCGCATAAGCGGCACCCGGCCTCGGCCGGGCGGCAACGAGGGCGAACGGCCCCGAGGGCACACATGAGCGAACTGCAGCTCGGCCTGCTGGCCATCGGCATCGCGGTGGTAGCGGGCGTGTTCGGCTACAACAAGTGGCAGGAAGCGAAGCTGCGGCGCAATACCGAAGCAGCGTTTCCGGGGCGCGGCGCGGACGTGCTCCTGGGCGAAAGCGCCCCCGCGTCGCCCGCGCCCGCGGGCGCCGCGGAGTCCGTTGCCGACGACGCGGAAGATGAGCTCGCGCAACCGACCCCGGAACGCGTCGAGCACACGATTGGCCCGGTCGTCGACCCCGTGGCGAAGCTCGGGCGCGCGACGGTGCTCGCCGAGGGTGTCGACTACGTGGTGGACGTCGAGTGCGTCGAGCCCGTCCGCGGCGACGCCGTGCGCGCCGCGGCGATCGGGCACTTCGGCGGGCTCCGGCGTCCCTTCCACTGGGAGGGGTTCAGCACCGACACCGAGGCGTGGGAGCCGGGTGCCGACCACGGCCGCTATGAACTGCTGCGAGTCGGCCTGCAGCTCGCCAACCGGAACGGGGCCGCCGGGGAGGCGGAGATCGCCAGCTTCGCGGCCGCCGCGCAGGCCTTTGCGGTGGCGCTCGGTGGCGCTGCCGAGTGTCCCGACGTGCGCGATGGCGCCGCCGCGGCCGCCGCGCTCGACCGCTTCTGCGCGGATGTCGACGTCCAGATCGGCTTCAACATCGTGCGCACCGACGGCGGGACATTCGCAGGCACCAAGATCAGGACCCTCGCCGAGGCCGCCGGCTGCACGCTCGACCCGGATGGCCGGTATCGCCGCCGCGACGAGTCGGGCGCCGAGCTCTATGGGCTCGGCAACGCCGACGGCACGCCGTTCCGCGGCGAGGCCATGCGCGACCTCGCGGCGTCGGGACTCACCGTCATGCTGGACCTGCCCCGCGCGCCCGACGGCGCCGCGGCGTTCCGCCGCTTCCTCGAGTTCGCGCGCCAGATCGAGACGACGCTCGGCGGAACGCTCGTCGACGACAACGGCAAGCCGCTCGTGGAGCCCGCGTTCCAGCAGATCGCGGCCCAGCTCGACGCGGTGCAGAAGTCGATGGCCGCGCAGGGAATCCGTCCCGGCAGTCCGGTCGCCCTGCGGGTCTTTTCGTGACGGTACCGAAGGACGCGCGCGATCGAGCCGCGCGTCTGCGCGCAGCGATCGAGGACGCGAACTACCGCTACTACGTCCTCGACGACCCGAACATCAGCGACGCGGAGTTCGACCGGCTCTTCCGCGAGCTGCAGGCGCTCGAGAGCGAGCACCCCGAACTCGCAACCCCGGATTCGCCGACGCAGCGCATCGGCAGCGCGCCGGCGTCGGCCTTTCGCACGGTCCGGCACCGGATGCCGATGCTTTCGCTCAACAACGCGTTCGGGGAGGATGAGGTCGAAGCCTTCGACCGGCGTGTGCGCGAGGGACTCGACGCCGACGAGGTCGAGTACGAAGCGGAGCCGAAGTTCGACGGCCTCGCCATCAACCTGGTCTACGAGGACGGCCAGTTCGTCGCCGGGACTACCCGGGGCGACGGGTACGAGGGCGAGGACGTCACGGCGAACCTCAGGACCATCCGCTCGATTCCGCTTCGCCTTCGGGTCGCGCAGCCGCCGAAGCTCGCCGAGGTTCGCGGCGAGGCGATCATGCTGAAACACGACTTCGAGCGCATGAACGAGCGTCAGCGCGAGCGGGGCGAGAAGGAGTTCGTCAATCCGCGCAACGCCGCCGCGGGGAGCCTGCGCCAGCTCGACCCGCGAGTGACCGCGAGCCGGCCGCTGCGGTTCTTCGCCTACGGGCTGGGCGAGACCGAAGGCGTTCGGCTGCCCGAGACGCAGTCGGGCGTGCTCGACTGGCTGGCGGAAGCGGGCCTGCCGGTGAGCGGCGAGCGCGCGGTCGTGCGCGGCGTCGCCGGCCTGCTCGCGTACTTCGCGACGATGGAAACGAAACGCCCGACCCTTCCGTTCGACATCGACGGCGTCGTCTACAAGGTCAACCGGCTCGCGCAGCAGGCCTCGCTCGGATTCGTCGCGCGCGCGCCGCGGTTCGCGGTGGCGCACAAGTTTCCGGCGGAGGAGGCCACCACCGAAGTGCTGGCCATCGAGGTGCAGGTCGGGCGTACGGGCGCGCTCACGCCGGTGGCGCGCCTCGCGCCGGTGTTCGTCGGCGGCGTCACGGTCACCAACGCGACGCTGCACAACGAGGAGGAGGTGCGCCGCAAGGACGTCTGGCGCGGCGACTCGGTCGTCGTGAGGCGCGCCGGCGACGTGATTCCGGAGGTCGTCCGCGTGGCGAAGCAGGGGGCGCGCGGCGCCGGCGACCAGTTCAACATGCCGGCGAAGTGCCCCGAGTGCGACTCCGCCGTCGAGCGCCTGCCCGACGAGGCGATCGCGCGTTGCACCGGCGGACTGATCTGCCCCGCCCAGCGCAAGCAGGCGTTGCTTCACTTCGCGTCGCGTCGCGCCATGGACATCGAGGGGCTCGGCGAGAAACTCGTCGACCAACTCGTGGACGGCGGGCTCGTCGAGACGGCCGCGGACCTCTACGCGCTCGACCTCGATCGGCTCGCGGGCCTCGAACGCATGGGCGAGAAATCCGCGCAGAATCTCCTCGACGCGCTCGCACGATCGAAGCAGACTTCGCTCGCCCGGTTCGTCTACGCGCTCGGTATCCGCAACGTGGGCGAGGCGACCGCCAAGGATCTCGCGGGGCACTTCGGCGGCCTCGATGCGCTGATGCACGCGGACGAGGGGGCGTTGCTCGAAGTGCCCGATGTCGGACCGGTGGTGGCGGAATCGATCCGGCGCTTTTTCGCGGAGCCGCACAATCGGCAGGTCCTTGCCGCTCTGCGCAGGGCGGGGGTGCGCTGGGACGAACACGTGGGGCGACGCGCGCAATCCGGCGGGCGGCTGGCCGGCAAGACTTTCGTTCTGACCGGGACGCTTCCCCACCTGAGCCGCGACGCGGCGCGCGAGCTGATCGAGTCGCACGGCGGGAAAGTTTCCGGGTCGGTCTCGAAGAAGACCGACTATGTCGTCGCGGGGGCGGAGCCCGGCAGCAAGCTTGCGAAGGCGGAGGCGCTGGGCGTGCCGGTGATCGACGAGAACGGACTATCGAATCTGGTGAAGGGCTAGAGAGGACATGAGCTTCCAACACGTTCGCAAGGCAGTGTTTCCGGTGGCCGGCATGGGCACCCGGTTTCTTCCCGTGACCAAGGCGAGCCCCAAGGAGATGCTGCCGATCGTCGACAAACCGCTGATTCAGTACGCGGTGGAGGAGGCGGCGGCAGCCGGCATCACGGACATGATCTTCATCACGGGCCGTAACAAGCGCGCCATCGAGGACCACTTCGACAAGGCCTACGAGCTCGAAGTCGAGCTCGAGGCGCGCGGCAAGCAGGATCTCCTCGCCGCCGTGCGCGAGGTGACGCCGAAATCGGTGAACTGCATCTACATCCGCCAGGCCGAGGCCCTCGGGTTGGGGCACGCGGTGCTCTGCGCGCGACCCGTGGTCGGCGAAGAGCCGTTCGCCGTGATCCTCGCCGACGACCTCATCGATGGCGAGCCGCCGGTGATGCGGCAGATGACCGAGCTGTTCGAGGCGCAGCAGTGCTCCGTGCTCGGCGTGCAGGAGGTGCCGCGCGAGCAGACGCGCTCTTACGGGATCGTGAAGGCGGAGCCCTGGGGCAAGACCACCGAGATCATCCGCGGCATCGTCGAGAAGCCCAAGCCCGAGGATGCGCCATCGAACCTCGCGGTGATCGGCCGCTACATCCTTTCGGCGCGCACCTTCGATCACCTGCAGCAGGTCAACCCGGGGTCGGGCGGCGAGATCCAGCTCACAGACGGGATCGCGTCGCTGCTTCGCGAGGAACGGGTGCTCGCCTATCGGTTCGCCGGGACGCGCTACGACTGTGGCTCGAAGCTCGGCTACCTCCAGGCAACCGTGGTCTTCGGCCAGCGCCATCCGGAGGTCGGCGCGGACTTCCGCGCGTACCTCGGGTCGCTCGGCAAGGGCGGTTGACCGTCGCCCTTGGACACCCCCGGAAATCGGCATATACTGCCGCCGAAATTTAGCGTTCGCTAATATTGCGAGGGGGAGAGTGTGATGGCCGACAAACTGATGATCGTGATGGTGAACACCGATCCGCGCAGCGGCGCGGAGCTCGGCGCGCCGTTCTTCCAAGCGACCGTCGCCGCCGCGATGGAGTACGAGGTCGAGGTCATCATGACCGGCGCCGCGGGCAAGCTCGCGGTGAAGGGCGTCGCCGAGAAGCTTCACGTGAAGGAAGGCTCGCCGAAGAGCGTTTACGACTTCATGAAAGACGCGCACGAAGCCGGCGTGAAGTTCAAGGTCTGCACGCCCACCCTCGAGCTCTGGGGCGAGGATCTGATCCCCGAGATCGAGGAGACCGTCGGCGGCGCGTACGTGATCTCGCAGGCGATGGACGACGACGTCGTCACGTTCACCTACTGAACGGCGCGGGCTGCGGATGGCGCTCTCCGCCGCGGAAGCCTGGCGCATGCTCGAGACCGCCGACGAGGTCGCGAGCGAGGAAGAGGTCGAGCGCGGCATCCGCGACGTCGCGGCGCAGATCACGACGGGATTCCGGGACCGCTATCCGCTGCTTCTGTGCGTGATGAACGGGGCGGTGTACTTCTGCGGAAGGCTGCTCCCGCTCCTGCGGTTCCCGCTCCATCTCGATTACGTGCACGCCTCGCGCTATGGCGACGAGGTGGCAGGCACCGGCCTGCGCTGGCGGGCCGAGCCGCGCGAATCGGTCAGAGGCAGGGCCGTGATCATCGTCGACGACATTCTCGACGTCGGCGAGACGCTCGCGGCGATCAAGGCCAAGGTGCTGGAACTCGGCGCGGCGTCGTGCCACGTGGCGGTGCTCGCCGACAAGACGACGGGAAAGCAAAAGCCCGTGACCGCCGATTTCGTCGGCGTGCGCGTGCCCGACCGCTTCGTGTTCGGCTGCGGTCTCGACGCGTACGGCTCCTGGCGGAACCTTCCTTCGATCTACGCGCTCCAGGAAGGCTGAGACGGCGCTTGCGGTGCGGGCCGGGATCGCGCATCCTCGCTGCCCGCGGGGACGGCCGATCGGGCAGCCGGCTCCGCGACCCGGCTCAACGCTCCTGACTCTGCGGACTCCCCAGCGATGCTTGCGATCATCGGCGGCAGCGGCCTCACCCAGCTCTCGAACCTCGAAGTGACACACCGCCGCGCGGTGCGCACCCCCTACGGCGAGCCGTCGGGCGCGATCACGTTCGGCACGCTTCTCGGCGCCGAGGTGATGTTTCTGGCGCGACACGGCTACGGCCACACGATTCCGCCGCACGAGGTGAACTACCGCGCGAATCTCTGGGCGCTGAAGTCCGAGGGCGCGACGGAGATCGTCTCGGTCGCATCGGTGGGCGGCATCCGCTCGGAACTGGGCCCCGGAACGATGGCCGTGCCCGATCAGATCCTCGACTACACATGGGGACGCCGCAGCACGTATTTCGAGGGCGGCGACGTTCCGGTCAAGCATGTCGACTTCACCGAGCCCTACAGCGAAACGCTGCGCGGCAAACTCCTCGCTGCGGCGGCGGCCGCATCGGAGCAGGTGTTCGACGGCGGCGTGTACGCGACCACTCAGGGCCCGCGCCTCGAGACCAAGGCCGAGATCGACCGGCTCGAGCGCGACGGCGCCGACATGGTCGGCATGACGGGCATGCCGGAAGCGTCGCTCGCACGCGAGATCGACTTGCCGTACGCGACACTCGCCGTGGTGGTCAACCATGCCGCTGGTCGCGGCGAGAGCGCCCGCTCGATTCCGTTCGAGACGATCGAACGGATGCTGCACGAGACGCTCACGCGCGCGCGACGCATCATCGAACGCCTCGCAGTCGGCGGCTGAACAGGCGGCACGGGCATGATTCGCGAAGTCCTTCGCATGGGCGACGCGCGGCTCCTCGAGCGCGCGCGCCCGGTTGCCGCGTTCGGCACGCCGGAGCTGCGAGCGCTGCTCGCGGACATGCGCGACACGATGGCGCATCTCAGCGGCGCCGGGCTCGCCGCACCCCAGATCGGGGTCGGGCTGCAGGTGGTGATTTTCGGCGTGCGCAGGAACCCGCGTTACCCGGACGCCGAGGAGGTGCCCGACACCGTGCTCATCAATCCCGAGCTCGAGCCGCTCGGAAGCGAGATGGAGGAGGCGTGGGAGGGCTGTCTGTCGGTGCCCGGGATGCGGGGTCTGGTGCCGCGCTACGCGCGGCTTCGCTATCGCGGCTACGACGAGAGCGGCGCGCCGATCGATCGAACCGTGTCCGGTTTCCACGCCCGCGTCGTGCAGCACGAGTGCGACCACCTTGCCGGCATCCTGTATCCGATGCGCATTCCCGACCTTTCGAAGTTCGGGTTCAATGCGGCGCTCTTCCCCGATCAGGATCTGGGCGACGAGGATTGAGGATTCAGGATTGAGGATCCAGGATTCAGGATTGAGGATCGAGGATTCAGGATTGAGGATCGAGGATTGAGGTCTCAATCCTAGATCCTAGATCCTAGATCCTAGATCCTGCTTCACTGCACCGCGGCGAGGAGGTCCTGCTCGACCGCCAGCACGGTGCGCGGATTGGCGAGCGCCGCGCCGCTCACGACGAACACGTCCTCGGCGCGCTCGCCGAGCGTCACGATCTTCGCCGTGCGCAGGACGATGTCGTAGCGTCCCAGAACGCGCGCGATCGAATAGAGCAGTCCGGGACGGTCTCCTGCCGTGACCGACAGCGAGTGGAACTGGCCGCGCTCGTCGGGGCGCACGTTGACCTCGGGCTCGATCGGGAAATGCTTCAGCTGACGCGAGACCCGGCCGCGCGGCGGCTCCGGCATGGTCGCATCGGAGGCCAGCCGGTCCGCCAGGTCGTGCTCCACCAGGCTGATCATCTCGCGGTAGTGGTGCCCGGGCCCGACGCCGAGGACCAGGAACGTGTCGAGCGCGTAGCCGTGCCGCGTGGTGTGGATCTTCGCCTCGACGATGTTGAAGCGCAGTTCGCCGAAGTAGCCGCAGATCCGCGCGAACAGGTCTTTCGAGTCGCGCGTGTAGATCATGACCTGCAGGCCCTCGCCGATCGGCGACAGACGCGCCTTCACGACCGGACGGTCTGCATTCACGCGGTAGTGCAGATTGCGCGTCTGCCAGGCGATCTCCTGCGGGTCGTGGCGCAGGAAGTAGGCGACGTCGAACTCTTTCCAAAGCGCCTCCTTGACGGAATCGGAGAGCGCGTAAAGGCGTAGCAGGCGCGTCGCCTCGGCCTGTTTCGCCTGGATGTCCTGGTCGATCGGCGCCGTGTCGCCGCGCAAGGCCCGGCGCGTGGCACGGAAGAGATCCTCGAGAAGCTTTCCCTTCCACGCGTTCCAGACCTTCGGGCTCGTGCCGCGGATGTCGGCCACGGTGAGGAGATAGAGCGCGACGAGCCGCCGTTCGGTCCGTGCGATCTGCGCGAAGGCCTGCACGACCTCCGGATCGGAGAGATCCTGCTTCTGCGCCACGCTCGACATGGTGAGGTGGTGCTCCACCAGAAACTCGACCAGCTCGGTGTCTTCCCGGGAAAAGCCGTGCGCGCGCGCGAACCGTCCGACATCGACCTTGCCGAGCTGGGAGTGATCGCCGCCCCGGCCTTTGGCGATGTCGTGAAAGAGCGCCGCGACGTAGAGCAGCCAGGGCCGCTCGAAGTTGGCGATCAGCCGGCTGCAGAGCGGGTACTCGTGCGAGAACTCGACCATGGTGAACCGGCGCACGTTGCGCAGCACCTGGAGGATGTGCTGGTCCACCGTGTAGACGTGGAAGAGGTCGTGCTGCATCTGGCCGACGATCCTGGCGAACTCGGGGATGCAGCGGCCGAGGATCGAGTACTGGTTCATGCGGCGCAGCTCGTGCACGATGCCGCGCGGCTGCTGGAGGATCTCGAGGAAGAGGCGGCGGTTCGCCGGGTTGCGCCGGAATCGGCCGTCGATGCGCATCCGCGCCCGCCACAAGGCGCGCAGCGTCGGCGCAGTCATGCCCTTCAGCTCGGAGTGCTTCTGCAGGAGCAGGAAGCTCTCGAGGATCGCCGCGGGTTCGCGCTCGAAGATCGTCGGGTCGCGCGCGTCGAGCAGCTCGCGCACGGCTTGGAAGCGCTCGTCGATGGGCGTCGGCTCGGCAGCGTGGCCGGGGAAGATCGCGGCGCCGAGGTTCTGCAGCAGGATGGTGTTGAGCTGCGTGACCGCCTTGGCGGTGCGGTAATAGCGCTGCATGAAGCGCTCGCTCGCGCGCTTCGCGCTCGTGGGGGCGAAGCCGAGCTGGCGGGCGAGCGCGTCCTGAAAATCGAACAGGATCCGGTCCTCGCGGCGCCCGGCGATGAAGTGCAGCCGGATTCGCGCGTCCTGGAGTACGCGTTCCACGCGCGCGAGCTGACGCGACTCGACCGGCGTCACCAGCCCGCCCCGCGCGAGGTCGCGCCACGCGTTGCCGAAGCCGCTTGCGCGGCTCACCCAGAGGATCACCTGCAGATCCCGCAGGCCGCCAGGGGATTCCTTGAGGTTGGGCTCGAGGCTGTACGCGCTCTCGTTGAACTTGGCGTGCCGCTGCTCCTGCTCGAGACGCTTCGCCTTGAAGAACGCCTGCGGCTCGAACCCGCCCCGGACGGTCGACTCGAAGCGCCTGAAGAGCGAGCGACTGCCCGCGAGCAGACGCGCTTCGAGGAGCGTCGTCTGCACGGTGACGTCGCGCGCGGCCTCGACGCAGCAGTCGTCGACAGTGCGAACGCTGTGCCCGAGCTCGATGCCGGCATCCCACAGTCCGCTCACGAACCCTTCGATCGCCTGCTGATCCTCGAGACGGGCGTCGGCGGGCAGCAGGATCAGGATGTCGACGTCCGAGTGCGGGAAGAGCTCGCCGCGGCCGTAGCCCCCGACGGCGACGAGCGCGGCCCGCTTGCCGATGGGGAGATCGCGCCAGATCTCGCGCACGAGCCGATCGACGACGAGTCGATGGCCGCGCAGGTATCGACGCGCGTCCGGCGCCGCGAGGTATTCATCGCGCAACGCGGCGCGCTCGGCCGCGAGCCACTTGCGTAGCTCCGCGGCGGGCGCGGGCAGACGCGGGACGGCGGCGGGCACGCTGTTCAAGGGTTCAGTCCGAGAGCTCGAACTCCGGCGCCGCCGGTGCGCCCGGGGAAGTCGTGAGGACCTCGTAGCCGTCGTCGGTCACCAGCACCGTGTGCTCCCACTGAGCAGAGAGGCTGTGGTCCTTGGTCACGATGGTCCAGCCGTCGGCGAGTTCGCGGATCGCCGGCTTGCCGGCGTTGATCATGGGCTCCACGGTGAAGATCATGCCCGGGATCAGCTTCAGCCCGGTTCCCGGGCGGCCGTAGTGCAGCACCTGGGGCTCCTCGTGGAAGCGCCGTCCGATGCCGTGTCCGCAGAATTCCCGGACGATGCTGTAGCCACGGGCTTCCGCATGCCGCTGAATCGCGTGGCCGACGTCGCCGAGGAGGGCGCCGGGGCGCACCTGCCTGATGCCGAGCCACATGCACTCGTAGGTGGTCTCGGCGAGGCGCTTCGCCTGGACCGAAGGCTCCCCGACGAAGAACATCCGGCTCGTGTCGCCGTGCCAGCCGTCCTTGATGACGGTCACGTCGATGTTGAGCACGTCGCCGTTCTTGAGCACGCGGTCGCCGGGAATGCCGTGGCACACCTGATGGTTCACGGACGTGCAGATCGACTTCGGAAACGGCTTGTAGCCCGGCGGGGCGTAATTGAGCGGCGCGGGCACGGTGCCCTGCACGTTGACCATGTAGTCATGGCAGAGCCGGTCGATCTCCCCGGTCGTGACGCCCGCACGGACGTGCGGCGCGATGTAGTCCAGCACCTCGGCGGCAAGCCGGCCCGCCGTGCGCATGGCCGCGATCTCGTCCGCGGTCTTGATCTCCACAGCCATGAATTTGCCTGCAAAAAGGGAGACGAGAATAAGGCAAGCCTACGGTCGAGGCAAACCGGCGCGCGGACTCGGTGCCTGCGAAGCAGGGGGTGCGGGCAGCGCGCCGTCCGGCGTCGGGGCCGGGGCGGGTCGGCTCGGCGGGGCGTATCGCGCAAGACGGTTCCGTCCGTCAGGTCGGGACTGGGAGACGCCGGCGCGCGGACTCGGTGCCTGCGAAGCAGGGGGTGCGGGCAGCGCGCCGTTCCGGACTTGGGCACCGCGGTTCGCCTCCGAAGTTCGGCTGCACCGCGCGTTGCGAGCTGGCGCCGCGGTAGATGGAACGCAGGACGCGGCCTGGCCGGACCGCAACCCGCGCCGCCGCGTCGACTGGGAGCCCCTCCCAGCCCGTTCGCCCGCGGCCCGGAAGTTTGAATCGGGCGGGACGGTCGTGGTATCATTTTGGGCTTGCCCGACAAGTGCTTGGGCAAAATCTCCCATCCCCCCGTTAGGGTGCCCGCAAGGGTTCTTGGGTCGGGATGGCGATCGATAACCCTAACCGGAGAGTTCCGATGTCCGTCACGATGCGTCAGATGCTGGAGGCGGGGGTCCATTTCGGACACCAGACCCGCTTCTGGAACCCGAAGATGGCCCCCTATATCTTCGGTCACCGCAACCGCATTCACATCATCAATCTCGAGCAGACGATGATGATGTATCAGGAGGCGCTCAAGTTCGTGCGCCAGCTCGCGGGGAACAAGGGGACGATTCTGTTCGTCGGCACGAAGCGCCAGGCGCGCGAGATCGTCAAGGAAGAGGCGAGCCGCGCCGGCGTGCCGTACGTCGACTACCGTTGGCTCGGCGGCATGCTCACCAACTTCAAGACGGTCAAGCAGTCGATCAAGCGGCTGCGTGAAATGGAAGCGATGGTCGCCGACGGCACCGTCGAGCGCATGTCCAAGAAGGAGGGGCTTTCCTTCCAGCGCGAGCTGGAGAAGCTCGACCGCAGCCTCGGCGGCATCAAGAGCCTGGACGGTCTTCCCGACGCGCTATTCATCATCGACGTGGGCTACCAGAAAGGTGCCGTCGCCGAAGCCAAGAAACTCGGCATCCCGGTGATCGGCGTCGTCGACACGAACAACTCCCCCGACGGCGTCACGCACGTGATTCCGGGCAACGACGACTCGAGCCGTGCAATTCGGCTTTACGCCCGCGGCGTCGCCGACGCGGTACTCGAGGGCCGCAGCCAGACGCTCACCGAAATCCTGGGCGCGGCCTCGGACGAGTTCGTCGAGGTCGAGGAAGAGGACGAGGCGTCGGCCTGACGTCGCGCTCGCCGCACCAACGAAAAGGGGCGCGCAACGCCCCTTTTTTTGAACGTTTTACCGCTGGGAGCAGTTGAATGGCAGAGATCACCGCCGGCATGGTCAAGGAGCTTCGCGAGCTCACCGGACTCGGCATGATGGAGTGCAAGCGCGCGCTTGAAGAAGCGGGCGGCGACCTGAAGAAGGCCGAGGACATCCTCCGCGTGAGAAGCGGCGCGAAGGCGAGCAAGGCCGCGGCCCGCGTCGCCTCCGAAGGCGTGATCGGGGCGTTCGTATCTCCGGACGGAAAGCTCGCCGCGATGGTGGAGCTGAACAGCGAGACCGATTTCGTGGCGAAGAACGAGGACTTCATCGCGTTCGCCAAGGCGCTCGCCGAGCTCGTGGCCAAGGCCAACCCCGCGGACGTCGCGGCGCTCAGCGCGCTTTCTCTCGGCGGGGAGACGGTCGAGAACCGCCGGCAGGCGCTGGTGCAGAAGATCGGCGAGAACATGGCGATCCGGCGCTTCGCCCGCATCCAGACCGATGCCAAGCTCGCGCAGTATCTGCACGGGGCGAAGATCGGGGTGACCGTCGAATTCGAGGGCGACGACGAGGTCGGTAAGGACGTCGCGATGCACATCGCGTTCGCGAAGCCCCAGTTCATGTCGAAGGCCGAGGTCGACGCGGACGTGCTCGCACGCGAGCGTGCGGTGCTCGAGGCGCGCGCGAAGGAGTCGGGCAAGCCCGCCGAGATCGCAGCCAAGATGGTCGAGGGCGGCCTGAACAAGTTCCTCGCGGACATCACCCTTCTCGGCCAGCCGTTCGTCAAGGACGACAAGCTCACCGTCGAGAAGATGTTGGCGGCGAGGAAGTCGAAGCTCCGCGGCTACCGGTTCTTCGTCGTCGGCGAAGGCATCGAGAAGAAGCAGACGGACTTTGCCGCAGAGGTGATGGCACAGGCCGCGGCGAGCGGCGCCCGCTGATCCTCGCGCGAGCGCCGACATGGCCGATACCCGTTACAAGCGGATCCTCCTGAAGCTCTCGGGCGAGGCGCTGATGGGTGAAGACCCGTTCGGCATCAACCGAACGACGCTGGAGCGCATCGTCGGCGAGATCGCGCAGGTCGCCGCGCTCGGCGTCGAGATCGGCGTGGTCATCGGCGGCGGCAATATCTTCCGGGGCGTGGCCCTCGGTGCGGCGGGGATGGACCGTGCCACCGCCGACTACATGGGCATGCTGGCGACCATCATGAACTCGTTGGCGCTGGCGGACGTGATGCGACAGAAGGGCCTCAACGCGCGCGTGCAGTCGGCGATCAACGTCGAGCAGGTCGTCGAGCCGTACATCCGCCCGAAGGCGATCCGCTACCTCGAAGAGGGGAAGGTGGTGGTGTTCGCAGCGGGAACCGGCAACCCGTTCTTCACGACCGATACCGCCGCGGCGCTGCGCGGCAGCGAGATCGGCGCGGAGATCGTGCTCAAGGCGACGAAGGTCGACGGCGTGTACTCCGCCGACCCGATGAAGGATCCCGACGCGCGTCGCTATGCCCGGATCACCTTCGACGAGGCGATCCGGCAGGATCTCAAGGTCATGGACGCCACCGCGTTCGCGCTGTGCCGCGACCAGAAGCTGCCGGTCACGGTGTTCAGCATTTTCAAGGCGGGCGCCCTCAAGCGGGTGGTGCTGGGCGAGGACGAGGGCACGCTCGTCCACGTCTGAGGCGCGCAGAAGGAGGAGACGATGAAGATCGCGGAGATCAAGAAAAGCACCGAGCAGAAAATGCAGAAGTCGGTCGAGGCGCTCAAGCACGACCTCGCGAAGATCCGCACCGGCCGCGCGCACACGGGGATTCTCGATCACGTGATGGTCGACTACTACGGCTCGCCGACGCCGGTCCCGCAGGTGGCGAACGTCACGCTTGCCGACGCACGCACCATCGCCGTGACGCCCTGGGAGAAGAAGATGGTCCCCGCCGTCGAGAAGGCCATCCGCGACTCCGACCTCGGCCTCAACCCGGCCGTGCAGGGCGACCTCGTGCGCGTGCCGATGCCGGCTCTGACCGAGGAGCGCCGCCGCGAGCTGATCAAGGTGGTGAAGCACGAAGGCGAGAACGCACGCGTGGCGATCCGCAACCTGCGCCGCGACGCGAACCACCACCTCAAGGAGCTGCTCAAGTCCAAGGAGACCTCCGAGGACGACGAGCGGCGCGCGCAGGACGAGGTCCAGAAGCTCACCGACCGCTACGTGGCCGAGGTGGACAAGATCCTGCAGCAGAAAGAAGCGGATCTGCTCGCCGTTTGAGCGCCGCGATGTTCACGAGCTCGACCCGCGAGATTCCCAAGGCGACCGCCGTCCCGCGGCACCTCGCCATCATCATGGATGGAAACGGGCGCTGGGCGAAGCAACGTTTCCTGCCGCGCGTGGCCGGCCATCGGCGGGGCGTCGAAACGGTTCGCGACGTGATCCGAGCCTGTGCGGAGCGGGGCATCGGCTATCTGACCCTGTTCGCGTTCAGCTCGGAGAATTGGCGCAGGCCGGCCGACGAGGTGTCCGTGCTGCAGCAGTTGTTTCGCACTGCCCTCGAGCAGGAAGTCGAGAAGCTGCGGCGCAACGGCATCCGGCTCCGCGTCATCGGCAATCTCGAGCCGTTCGGCGAGAAGATCGTCGATCTCGTGCGGGAAGCCGAGGCGTCCACGGCGGTGAACGATCGGCTCACCCTGACGATCGCCGCCAACTACGGCGGCCGCTGGGATCTCCTGCAGGCAATGAACCGGCTCGTGGCGGCGCATCCCGAGAACGCGGGGCGTTACGAGGAGGCCGATCTCGTGCCGTATCTCGCGCTCAACTACGCCCCCGAGCCGGACCTTTTCATTCGCACCGGCGGGGAAGAGCGCATCTCGAATTTCCTGCTGTGGCACCTCGCCTACACCGAGCTCTTCTTCACCGACACCCTCTGGCCCGACTTCGACGCCGCTGCGCTCGACGCCGCGATCGCGTCGTACGCGTCGCGTGAGCGGCGATTCGGGCGCACGAGCGAGCAGCTCGGCGACGCCCCGCGCCCGGCAGACCCTGCGGTCTCCGCCGGCGAAACGGCATCGCATCGGCGCCTCGCCTGAGGCAACCGGCCGCCGATGCTCAAGACCCGGGTCGTTACCGCGGTCGTCCTTGCAGCGGTATTCCTCGGTGCGCTGTTTCTGCTGCCTGCATTCGGCTGGACCCTGTTCGCCCTCGGCATCGCCGGGGCGGCCGCCTACGAGTGGGCGGGATTCGCTCGCCTCGCTCCCCCGGCGCGCATTGCATACGCGCTCTCGAGCGCAGCCCTCGCGGCGGGCCTCGCCTGGATGGGTGGGCTACCGGCCGGCGAGTGGCGCGCCACCGGGCTCACGCCGGTTTACGCGGCTGCAGCGCTGTTCTGGGCGCTCGGTGCGGGCCTATGGCTCGTTCGGCTCCCGCAGGCGCCGCCGCCCGCTCTGGTGCTCGTGCTAGGATGGATCGTCCTCGTTCCGACCGTCCTCGCGCTGGTGCAGCTTCGCAACGCCGGACCCGTCCCGCTGCTGTTGTTGATGGCGATCGTCTGGATCGCCGACATCGCCGCCTATTTTTCCGGGCGCGCATTCGGCAAGCGGAAGCTCGCTCCGAGGGTGAGCCCGGGGAAATCCTGGGAGGGCGTGATCGGCGCGTTCATTGCGACGACGCTCTACGCGGTGCTGTGGCACACCCTTGCGCCGGCGTTTCTGCCGGGTCTGCCGGCTCCGCTCGCCGGGCTCGCCGCCTTCGTTGCACTCGTCTGGGCGCTGACGGGCGCGAGCGTGCTCGGCGACCTCTTCGAGTCGGCACTGAAGCGCCAGGCCGGGCTCAAGGATTCGAGCCGGCTCCTGCCGGGACATGGCGGGGTGCTCGACCGCATCGATGCGCTGACGCCCGTGCTGCCGATCGCAGCGCTGGTGCTGAGCCTCTGACCTGAATGCAGCGCGTCGCGATTCTCGGCGCCACGGGCTCCATCGGCCGCAGCACGCTCGACGTGATCGCGCGCCATCCGGAGCGCTTCGAGGTTGCGGCTCTCACCGCGAATCGTCAGGCCGCCGACCTCGTCGAACTCGCCGCGCGGCACCGGCCGCGGTACATCGCAGCGGCCGACGCGGTCGGAGCGGCGGAACTTGTGCGCGCCGTGCGTGAGCGAGGCCTGCGATGTGAAGTGCTTGCCGGCCCGTCCGCTCTCGCCGCGGTAGCCGCCAGCGACGACGTCGACACCGTCATGGCGGCGATCGTCGGCGCGGCGGGCCTCGCATCCTCGCTTGCCGCCGCGGCGGCCGGAAAGAAGATCCTGCTGGCCAACAAGGAAGCGCTGGTGATGGCGGGGCCGCTCTTCATGCAGGCGGTCGCAGAAGGGGGCGCGTCGCTCCTGCCGATCGACAGCGAGCACAACGCGATCTTCCAGTGCCTGCCGCCGCACCGGCCCGGACGTCTGGACGCGGGTGGCGTGCGCCGCATCCTGCTCACGGGCTCGGGCGGCCCGTTCCGCACCCGGCCCCGATCAGAGCTCGCGAGCGTCACGCCCGACGAGGCGTGTGCCCATCCGACGTGGAACATGGGCCGCAAGATCTCCGTGGACTCGGCGACGATGATGAACAAGGCGCTCGAGATCATCGAGGCGCACTGGCTGTTCGGCGTGCCGTCGGAACGGATCGAGGTGGTCGTACACCCGCAGAGCGTGGTGCATTCGATGGTCGAATACGCGGACGGCTCGGTGCTCGCCCAGCTCGGCCACCCCGACATGCGCACGCCGATCGCACAGGCGCTTGCCTATCCGGAGAGGATCGAGGCCGGCGTCGGCGGGCTCGACCTCGCCGCCGTCGGCACGCTGTCGTTCGAGCGCCCCGACTTCGCGCGCTTTCCGGCGCTCCCGCTCGCCTACCGCGTGCTCGCGGCCGGAGGCACGGCGCCCGCGACCTTCAGTGCCGCGAACGAAGTCGCCGTGGCGGCGTTCCTGGCCGGGACGTTGCCGTTTCTCGAGATCACGCGCGTGATCGAAACGGCTCTCGCGCGCATGCCGTCGCAGGCCGCGAACTCGCTCGAGGACGTGCTCGAAGCCGACCGGAACGCCCGGACCGTCGCGTCCGCCGAAGTGAATTCCCTGCGCGCGAGGGCAGCATGAGCCTACTGCACACTATCGTCGCGTTCATCATCGCCCTCGGCGTGCTCATCGTCTTTCACGAGCTCGGTCACTACCTCGTCGCCAAGCTTGCGGGCGTCAAGGTCCTGCGCTTTTCGGTGGGCTTCGGGCGCCAGCTCTGGGCGCGGCGCTTCGGGCGCGACCAGACCGAGTGGGCGGTGTCCGCGCTGCCGCTCGGCGGCTACGTGAAGATGCTCGACGAGCGCGAGGCTCCGGTCGATCCCGCGGAGGCCCATCGCGCCTTCAACCGGCAGAGCGTCGGCAAGCGGATCGCCATCGTCGCCGCCGGGCCGATCGCGAATTTCCTGCTCGCGATCGCGATCTACTGGGTGCTGCTGCTCGGCGGCGTCACCGAGCCGAAAGCGATCGTCGGCGCGCCCGATGCGGGCACGCCGGCCGCCGTCGCGGGATTCGCATCGGGCGACCGCATCGTCCGCGTTAACGGCGAGCCGATCGAAACGTGGCAGGCTCTGCGCTGGCTCCTTCTCGATCTCTCGATCGAGCGCAAACCCGCCCGCATCGAGATCGTCGACGCTGCGGGACACGTCCAGTGGCGCGACCTCGACGTCACGCGCGTGCACGGCGAGCAGGTCGAGGGCGACGTGCTGACGGCGCTCGGGCTGCGGCTTTTCCGGCCGGCAATGGCGCCCGTAATCGGCCGGGTCGTGAGCGGCGGCGTAGCGGATGGCGCAGGCCTCAAGAGCGGCGATCGCATCGCGGCCGTCGACGGCGATCCTGTCGATTCGTGGGACGACTTCGTCGGCGTCGTGCGCGCGAGTGCGGGAAAGCGGCTCCGCCTCGCGGTGGTTGCCGACGGTACGGAACGCGAAGTGGTGGTCACGCCCGAGGCGGCGGGCAAGGAGGGCGAGCGGATCGGCCGCATCGGGGCGGCGCCGCTGGTGGATCGCGACGCCCTTCGGGACCTCGTCGTAGAAGTGCGCTATGGCCCCGCAGAGGCACTCTTCGCCGCGACCGTGAAGACATGGGACATGTCGGTGTTCAGCCTGCGCATGCTCTGGAAGATGGTGACGGGCGAGCTGTCGTGGCGCAATCTCTCGGGGCCGGTGACGATCGCCGACTACGCGGGGCAGGCGGCGCAGGTCGGGCTCGGCCCGTATCTCTCCTTCATCGCACTCATCTCGATCAGCCTCGGCGTGCTCAACCTGCTGCCGATCCCCTTACTCGATGGGGGGCACCTGATGTATTATTTCGCCGAGGTCGTGAAGGGAAGTCCGGTGTCCGAGCGCGCGATGGAGCTCGGACAGCGCGTCGGTCTGACGCTGCTGCTCTTCCTGATGGCCTTCGCCTTTTATAACGACATCAACCGGCTTCTCTCGGGCTAATCCCGCAAGATGAGGAAACGCGTCCTCGCGGCGGTCGTGTGTGCCGTCATCGCGCGCAGCGCGTGGGCCTTCGACCCCTTTACCGTCCGCGACATTCGCGTAGAGGGCATCCAGCGCATCGAGGCCGGCACCATCTTCAGCTACCTCCCGGTCAAGGTCGGCGAGACCATGACCGAGGAGAAGGCGCAGACGGCCATCAAGGCGCTCTTCGCCACCGGCTTCTTCCGCGACGTCCGCCTCGAGAACGAGAAGGGCGTCCTCGTCGTCATCGTCGAGGAGCGTCCCGCGATCGCGCAGATCGACTTCGTGGGGATGAAGGACTTCAAGGAAGAGGACGTCAAGAAAGCCCTGCGCGAGGCCGGCATCGCCGAAGGCCGCACGTTCGACCGCGCGACGCTCGAGACCGCCGAGCAGGAGATCAAGAAACAGTACCTGAGCCGCGGCCGTTACGGCGTCACGGTCACGACCACCGTCACGCCGCTCGACCGCAACCGCGTCGGGATCAACTTCACCATCGACGAGGGCGACGTCGCGAAGATCGCGTCGATCAACATCGTCGGCAACCGCACGTTCCCCGAGAGCGAACTGCTCAAGCAGTTCACGCTGACCACGCCGGGCTGGATCACCTGGTACACCAAGAACGACCAGTACTCCCGGCAGAAGCTGCAGGCGGACCTCGAGGGTCTGCGTTCGTTCTACCTCAATCGCGGCTTTCTCGATTTCAACATCGACTCGACCCAGGTGTCGATCACGCCGGACAAGCGCGACATCTACATCACCATCAACATCACCGAGGGCGAGAAATACACGGTGTCCGGCGTGAAGCTCGCCGGCGACTTCGTCGTGCCCCAGGCCGAGCTCGAGCGCCTCGTGCAGATCCGCCCCGGCGAGCCGTTCTCGCGGGCGAAGCTCGCGGACAGCACCAAGGCGATCAACGAGCGGCTCGGCAACGACGGCTACGCGTTCGCGAACGCCAACGCGGTGCCGGACATCGACAAGGAGAAGCGCACCGTCTCGTTCACGATCATGGTCGACCCCGGCCGGCGCGTCTACGTGCGCCGGATCACCATCGTGGGCAATACGCGAACGCGCGACGAGGTGGTCCGCCGCGAACTCCGGCAGCTCGAGAGCTCGTTCTACGACGGCCAGAAGCTCCAGGCCTCCAAGCGGCGCCTGGACCGCACCGGCTACTTCAGCGAGACCAGCCTGGAGACCGAGCCGGTTCCGGGAACGACCGATCAGGTCGACGTCACCGTGCGCGTCAAGGAGAAGCCGACCGGCAACCTGCTCTTCGGGCTCGGCTACTCGAGCTCGGACGGCCTGATTCTCTCGGGATCGGTGGCGCAAACCAACTTCCTGGGCACGGGCAAAGTGCTCCAGGCGCAGGTGAGCAGCGGCTCGGTGAACCGCGTCTACTCGCTCTCCTACACGAACCCGTACTTCACCGTCGACGGTGTCAGCGCGGGTTTCGACGCCTTCAGCCGGCGATTCGACGCGACGACGCTGTCGTTGGCGCCCTACATCTCCGATACCTTGGGCGGCGGCGTGCGCTTCGGCTACCCGGTGACCGAGGTCGACCGCATCGGCTTCGGCCTCCAGTACGAGCAGGTGTCGCTCACCACGTTCGACAACAGCCCGCCGCAGTACATCAATTACGTCAATGAATTCGGCGACTCTACCCAGGCGCTCATCGCAACGGCGAACTGGACGCGGGACACGCGCGACAGCGCGGTCTGGACGACGACCGGCGTCGTGAGCCGTGCGCTCGGCGAGGTGACGCTGCCCGTTCTCGACCAGCGCTACTACAAGGCGACCTACCAGCTGCAATGGTGGTACCCGATCACCGACATCTTCACCCTGCGGTTGAACGGCGAGGTCGGTTGGGCCGGCGGATACAGCGACGGGCAGTTGCCCTTCTACAAGAACTACTATGCGGGCGGCGTCTCGTCCGTGCGCGGCTTCGAGCAGAGCTCTCTCGGTCCGCAGGACGCGGCCGGCGGCGTTCTGGGCGGCATCCGTAGAGCGGTCGGCAATGCGGAGATCCTGTTCCCGATGCCGGGCCTGGCGCAGGATCGTTCGGTCCGGCTCGGAGTCTTTTTCGACGTCGGTCAGGTCTGGAACCCGGACATCGCCGGGCAGAATCTGTCGGACGTCGGCGGATTCCGCTATTCTGCCGGCTTGTCGTTCGGCTGGAACTCGCCCTTCGGACCCCTGCGCCTTTTCCTCGCGCAGCCGCTCAACGAGCAGGAGGGCGACCGGATCCAGCGGTTCCAGTTCACCTTCGGCCAGCAGTTCTGAGCGCGGCCGGGACATTTGCAGGAGACTGATTTGAGCCCGTTGAAGTACCTGAGATTCTTCGCGCTTGCGCTCGCGTGCCTCGCCGCGCCGGCAGCGATGGCCCAATCCGATTTCAAGGTCGGTTTCGTCAACCTCGATCGCATCCTCCGTGACGCGGCCCCGGCGGTGCGGGCCCAGAAGAAGATCGAGGCGGAGTTCTCCAAGCGCGACCAGGAGCTTGCCCGGCTGGCCGACCAGCTGAAGCGCCTGCAGGAGCAGATGGAGAAGAACGCCGTGACCATGTCGGATACCGAGCGGCGCAACCGCGAGCGCGACCTCGGCGAGCAGTCGCGCGAGTTTCAGCGCAAGCAGCGGGAGTTCCGCGAGGATCTCAACCAGCGCCGGAACGAGGAACTCGCGGCCGTGCTCGACCGCGCCAACAAGGTCGTGCGCCAGATCGCGGAGTCGGAGAAGTTCGACCTGATCCTGCAGGAAGCGGTGTTCGCGAGCCCTCGCATCGACATCACCGAGAAAGTGATCAAGGCCCTGGACGACTCCAAGGCCGCAAAGTAGCGCGCCGATGGCCGTGAAGCGCGTTCGGCTGCGCGACCTCGTCGAGCGCTTCGGCGGCGAGCTCGTCGGCGACCCGGACACGGAGATCGAGCGCGTCGCGACCCTCCGCAACGCGGGTCCCGCCGACCTCTCGTTCCTGGCAAACCCCAAGTATCGATCCGAGCTGGCGGCGACGCGCGCTGCCGCCGTCGTGATTCCCCCGGCGGAGCGCGACGCCACCGGGCTGCCACGGATCCTCGCGCACGACTCGTACCTCCATTTCGCGAAGATCGTCGCGTTCCTGAACCCCGGCGCGCCGTCGATCGCCGGCATTCACCCCACGGCCGTGGTCGCTGCCGATGCCCGTGTCGCGCCGGACGCCTGCATCGGGCCGCACTGCACTGTCGGGCAGGGCGCGGTGATCGGCGCAGGCGTGGCGCTCGGACCGGGCTGCCATGTGGGTGACGAGGCTTCGATCGGCGACGGCAGCAGGCTGGCGGCACGCGTGACCGTTCACGCCCGCTGCATCGTCGGGGCACGCGCCGTGGTCCACTCCGGCGCAGTCATCGGCGCGGACGGCTTCGGTTTCGCGCGTGACGGCGAGCGCTGGTTCAAGATTCCCCAGATTGGCCGCGTCGTCATCGGCGACGACGTCGAGATCGGCGCGAACACGACCATCGACCGCGGCGCGCTCGACGACACCGTGATCGAGAACGACGTCAAGCTCGACAACCAGATTCAGGTCGGCCACAACTGCCGCATCGGCGCGCACACGGCCATCGCCGGCTGCGTGGGCATCGCCGGCAGCACGTCGATCGGGCGAAACTGCATGATCGGCGGCGCCGCGATGATCTCGGGGCACCTCAGCATCGCCGACGGCTCGGTGATCTCAGGCGGCACGTTGATCGCCAAGTCGATTGCGAAGCCGGGCCACTACACTGGCGTCTACCCGTTCGAGGAGAACCGGTCGTGGACGCGCAACGCGGTCTGGGTACGCAACCTCGACGCGCTCGCCGCGCGGGTGCGTCGCCTGGAGCGTGACGGCGACAGCGCAGAGGAGAGTTCGTGAACCACCTGGACATCAAAGAGATCCTCGCGCGACTGCCGCACCGCTACCCGTTCCTGCTCGTGGACCGCGTGCTGGAGATCGAGCGGGGCAAGCGCATCGTCGCGCTCAAGAACGTCACCATCAACGAGCCGTTCTTCCCCGGGCACTTCCCGCACCATCCCGTGATGCCGGGCGTCCTGATCGTCGAGGCGATGGCGCAGGCGGCGGGCATCCTGGGCCTCGTCTCCGCGGACAAGGACGGCACGCCTGCGAATACGGTGATCTATCTCGCCGGCATCGACGAGGCGCGGTTCAAGCGGCCCGTCGTTCCCGGGGACCAGCTCACCCTGACCGCGACGATCGAGCGGACCTTGCGGGGAATTCAGAAGTACGCGGCGCAGGCGCACGTGGACGGCGAACTCGCGGCGGAGGCGCGCATGATGAGCGCGGTACGGCCGCTGTGATCCACCCGAGCGCGATCGTTCATCCGGGAGCGCGGCTCGCGGCCGGCGTCTCCGTGGGCGCCTACTCGGTCGTCGGCGAGCATGTCGAGATCGGCGAGGGCACCTGGATCGGGCCCCACGTGGTGGTCGAGGGGCACACGCGCATCGGCCGCGAAAACCGCCTGTTCCAGTTCTGCTCCATCGGTGGCATGCCGCAGGACAAGAAATACGCCGGCGAGGCGACGCGCCTCGAGATCGGCGACCGCAACACGGTTCGCGAGTACACGACCATCAACACGGGCACGGTGCAGGACGCCGGCACCACGCGGCTGGGGTCGGACAACTGGATCATGGCCTACGTGCACATCGCGCACGACTGCCAGGTCGGCAGCAACACGATATTCGCGAACAACGCTCAGATCGCCGGCCACGTGCACGTCGGCGACTGGGCGATTCTCGGCGGCATGGCGGGCGTGCACCAGTTCGTGCGCATCGGCGCCCACGCGATGGTGGGCGGGGGGTCGATCCTGCTCCAGGACGTGCCCACCTACGTGATGTGCTCGGGCAATCCCGCCAAGCCGTTCGGCATAAACGCAGAGGGCCTGAAGCGGCGCGGCTTCACGCCCGAGGGCATCGCCGCCATCAAGCGTGCGTATCGCAGCCTCTACCGCTCCGGCTTGACGCTGGAAGAGGCGCGGGCAGAGATCGAGCGCGAGCACGACGCTGTACCCGAGGTGGCGCCGCTGCTCGCGTTCCTCGCCGCCGCGGCGCGCGGCATCATCAGGTAGAGGGACCGGTAGCGACGTCGCATGGCGGCGGTCGTTGCCGCCTCCAGACCGGGCAACGCGCCGTTCACGCATAGCCTCCACCGAAAATCATCGCTCAACCGCATTACTCCGTGGCTTCATCGCAGCGTTCTCACGGCAGCGCGAACCGTCCGCCGCGCGTCGGCATCGTGGCCGGGGAAGCGTCGGGCGACCTCCTCGGCAGCCGGCTGATCGCCGCCTTGCGGCGCTACGTGCCGGACGCCGAGTTCTTCGGCATCGGCGGGCCGATGATGGAGGCACAGGGGTTCGACGCGTGGTTTCCGCAGGAGAAGCTCGCGGTGCGCGGCTTCGTCGAGGTGATCCGGCATTTCCGCGAACTTTTCGCGATCCGGCGCGCGCTGGTTCGCCGCATGCGCGCCGCACGGCCGGACGTGTTCGTGGGCATCGATTCGCCGGACTTCAACCTCGGGGTCGAGCGGCGCCTCAAGGCGCACGGGATTCCCACGGCGCAGTACGTGAGTCCCTCCGTCTGGGCGTGGCGCAGCGGGCGCATCCAGACGATCCGGCGATCGGTCTCTCATATGCTGGTCCTGTTTCCCTTCGAGGAGGCGATCTACCGGGACGCGGGGATTCCCGTGACCTACGTCGGCCATCCGCTGGCCGACGAGATCCCGCTCGTCTACGACCGCGCGGACGTGCGGGCGGCGCTGCGCCTGCCCGCAGGTGCTCCTGTGATCGCGATGCTGCCCGGAAGCCGGCAGGTGGAGCTGCGCGAGCACGCGCCGCTTTTCGTCGCTACCGGCCGGCTGATCCTCGCGGCGCGGCCCGACGCGCGGCTGCTCGTCCCGCTCGTCACTCGCGAGACGCGCGAGATCTTCGAGACAGCGCTCTGGAAAGCGGACGCGCGCGATCTGCCGTTCAATCTGCTCTTCGGGCACGCGCAGGACGCGCTCGCAGCCGCGGACGTGGCGCTCGTTGCGAGCGGCACGGCGACGCTGGAAGCCGCCCTCCTGCGCCGGCCCATGGTGGTCACCTACAAGGCGAACCGCGTCTCCTACGGCATCGCCAAGCGCCTCGTGCGGATTCCGTATGTGGCGCTGCCCAACATCCTCGCCGGCGAGTTTCTCGTGCCTGAACTCCTGCAGGACGACGCGACGCCCGAGAACATCGCGCAGGCCCTCCTCAATCTGCTCGGCGACAGTGCCGTGATGGAAGCGCTGCCCGGCCGCTTCGCGCAGATTCACGAAGCGCTTCGGCAGGGAACAGGCGAGCGTGCCGCCGCGGCGCTTCTGCCGTTTCTCGACCGCGGCACGATGCCCGCGGCGGCCTGAGGGCAGGGTGCACATCGACCCGCACGCATGCGGTGTCGACGAGGCCGGTCGGGGGCCGATCGCGGGCCCGGTGTTCGCGGCCGCGGTGATTCTCGGCCGCGGGGCGCGCATTCCGGGGCTGGACGACTCCAAGAAGCTTTCGGCGACGCGCCGCGACGAACTGGCGCTCGCGATCCGCGAGCGCGCGGCTGCGTGGGCCGTCGCGTCCGCGACGGTCGAGGAAATCGACCGGATCAATATCCTCCAGGCGACGCTGATCGCCATGAAGCGCGCCGTCGAGGCACTCGCCGTCGCGCCGACGGAAGTCTGGGTCGATGGACTGCACGTGCCGAACGTGGCGATCCCCGCCCGTGCGATCGTCGGCGGCGATGCGCGAGTGAGGGCGATCTCGGCAGCGTCGATCCTCGCGAAGACCGCTCGCGATGCCGAAATGGCACTGCTCGCCGAGCGTTTTCCCCAATACGGATTCGAGAGGCACAAAGGCTATCCGACGCGCGAACATCTCGAGGCGCTCGCCCGGCACGGCCCATGCGAGGCCTACCGCCGTTCGTTCGCCCCGGTGCGCGCCGTGATCGAAGCGGGCGGCATGGGGCAGCGGGGGCTTTTCTAGTCCGAGCGACGCCCCGCTGCGCGTGCCGCCTCGCGGACGACGCGCGCGATGCCCCGATGTTCGGCGTCCGGGGTGAAGCGGCGGGCGCTCGCCCGCACGCTGCGCTCGAGCGTGCGGCGGAACTCGGCCTCCCGCGCGAACCGGGTCAGCAGCCGGGCCAGCGCGCGCGCGTCGCCGAGACGGAAATACCCCCCATAGCTGCGCCCGAGCATGCCGACGTTACCCGCGACGCGCGAGGCGAGCACGGGAACTCCCGCACGCGCCGCCTCGCAGATCACGTTCGCGCCGCCTTCCATCCGGGACGAGAGCACCATCGCGTGGCTCGACGCGAGCCACCGCAAGGTCCGCGCGTGGGGCGCGCCCCCCACCCACCGATAGCGCGGGTCGGTCCGCATCAGGCGCCGCGCTTCCGTTTCCATGGTCGAGTCGAGTGCGTCGCCGACGTGCACGATTTCGATGGGCACGTCGGCACCCACATGCGCGAGCGCGAGCGCGGCGCGGAACGGGTCCTTCTCGTCGCGCAGATGGCCGATGACGACGACGCGGAAGCGATCCCTGGGCTTCGCGGCCTTCGCGGGAGCCGGCGTCGATTGGTACACGACGCGCGTCTTCGCGCGCACGCGCTCCGGCAGGGTCGCGACGCCCATCTCCTGCAGCACGACCAGCCGGTCTGCCAGCGCCAGTGCGCGCCGTGCATCGGGGTCGGCGCGGATGTCGCGATAGAGGTCGGTGCCAGTGAGCACGACGACCAGCGGTCCCGAGGGACGGGCGGCGCGGTACTCGGCGATCGAAGCGAAGCTTTTTCTCGCGTGCAGGGCGATCAGGAGATCGGTGCGCTTCCCGTCCCAACGCTCGCCGACGCGAACGTGGTGCCCGTCCGCGCGCAGGAACGCCGCGTAGCGCGCGGCGGTGCGCCGGTTTCCCGTCCGGCGGCTGGTCGCCGTCGGCATCACGATCGCGATCTGCATTCGGATGTCCTCGATCTCGCCCTGCGCCCGGCAGGCTTCGTCGGTTAGACTCGGCGACGCTCCCACCGGAACTTTCCCATGGACCGCTTTCCTTCTCTCGATCCCGGGCGCGCGCGCGAACACCTCGTCGCGGCACGCGCGCGGCTCGACGCACTCACCCGCGACGTCGGCGGCGCGCAATTGTTCGGGCCGAAGCTCGACATCGTCAACCCCTTCCTCTGGGAACTCGGCCACGTGGCCTGGTTCCAGGAGCGCTGGTGCGTGCGCCTGCGCGACGACGGAACGCTTGGGCCGAGCCTTCTCGACGGCGCCGACGCGTTGTACGACTCGAGCGCGGTCGCGCATTGGACCCGCTGGCACCTGCCGCTCGCCGATCTCGTGCGAACGCGCCGCTATCTCGCCGAAGTGCTCGGGCACGTCCTCGACGCGCTCGACACGCGCGTCGAGCCGCGCCTCGTCTATTTCGCGGAACTCTCCGCGGCCCACGAGGACATGCATTGCGAAGCGTTTCACTACATGCGTCAGACGCTCGGTTATCCGGCGCCGGCACTGGACGCCGACGCGCATCGGCCGACGGCGGGCGGCGAGGCGGGCGACGCAGTCTTCGCCGGCGGCGAGTTCACGCTCGGCGCGTCTCCAGACAGCGGGTTCGTCCACGACAACGAGAAATGGGCGCATCCGGTCCGGGTGGCGCCGTTCCGCATGGCCCGACTCGCCGTGACCAACCGCGAGTTCAACCGGTTCGTCGAGGCGGGCGGCTATGCGCAGCGCTCCCTCTGGTCCGAGGCGGGCTGGCGATGGCGCACGGCGACCGGCTACGAGGGGCCACGCTATTGGCGACTCACGCCCGACGGATGGGAGCAGCGGCGGTTCGATCGCTGGGTGCCGCTGATCGACGACGAACCCGTCGCGCACGTCAACTGGTTCGAAGCCGACGCGTACTGTCGATTCGCCGGGCGGCGTCTGCCCACCGAGGCGGAGTGGGAGTTCGCCGCGCAGGGAAGCGACAAGCGGCGTTTCCCCTGGGGCCCTGCGCAAGCGGATGCGCAGCGCGCGAACCTCGAAGGCGCAGCGCTCGCGCCGGTCTCGGCGATCGCAGCGGGCGACACGCCCGAGGGCGTGAGGCAGTTGATGGGCAACGTTTGGGAATGGACCGCCAGCGATTTCCTCGCCTACCCGGGGTTCGCGCCCGACCCGTACGAGGACTATTCGCAGCCCTGGTTCGGAACCCGCAAGGTTCTCCGCGGCGGCAGCTTCGCGTCGCCGCGGCGCATGCTGCGCGCCACGTGGCGCAACTTCTTTACGCCGGATCGCGGCGACGTCTTCGCAGGCTTTCGCACCTGCGCCAAGGGCGAATGAAGCGCGTCCACTCCCGCGACAATCCGCTTTTCAGAACCCTCCACCGGCTCGCAACGTCGTCGCGCGAGCGACGCGAGCGACGGGCGGCGCTGCTCGACGGCCCGCACCTCGTCGCTGCATTCGCCGACCGGGGCGGCGTCGCGGAAGCAGTGGTCGCGAGCGAGAGCGGGCTCGCACATCCCGAGGCGCGCCGCCTGCTCGATGGCGTGGCGGCCCGCGGGCGCGCGATTCTGGACGATCGGCTCTTCGCGGACGTCGCGCAGGTGGCGACCCCGGTCGGGATCCTCGCCTGGGTCACGGTTCCCGAGCCCGAGCCGCTCCCGCGCGCGCCGTTCGACTGCGTTGTTCTCGAAGAGATCCAGGACGCCGGGAATCTCGGCTCGATCCTCCGGACTGCGGCCGCTGCGGGCGTCCGCGAGATCTTCCTGTCGAAGGGTTCTGCCTTCGCGTGGTCGCCGAAGGTGCTGCGCGCCGGGCAGGGCGCGCACTTTGCGCTCTCGATTCGCGAGAACGCGGCGTTGGACGAGGTCGCGGCACGCTTCCGGGGCAGCGTCGTTGCGACGGAACTCGGCGCGCCCACCTCGGTGTTCGAGGTCGACCTGCGCGGGCCGGTCGCATGGATTCTGGGCAACGAGGGCGCGGGGATCTCCGACTCGCTCGCCGCGCGCGCTACGGTGCGCGCGCACATCCCGATGCCCGGTCATGCGGAATCGCTCAACGTCGCTGCCGCGGCCGCCGTGTGCCTTTTCGAGAGCGTGCGGCAGCGGGCCGCAGCGCCTCGCCTCAATAGGCGTGGCGCTCCAGCTTGACGTCCTGCAGGATCTTCGTGGCGATCTCCTCGATCGACTTGCTCGTCGAGTTGATCGACGCGATGCCGTGGCGGTGCATCAGGCGCTCCGCCTGCTCGATCTCGTAGCGGCAGTTCTCGAGGCTCGCATACTTCGAGTCGGGACGGCGCTCGTTACGGATCCGCGCCAGCCGCTCGGCGCCGATGGTGAGGCCGTAGAGCTTCTTCATGTGCGGCTCGAGCGCGGACGGCAGCGTGCCGCGCTCGAAGTCCTCGGGAATGAGCGGATAATTCGCCGCCTTGATGCCGAACTGCAGGGCCATGTAGAGGCAGGTCGGCGTCTTGCCCGATCGCGAAACGCCGACCAGGATCACCTCCGCGTCGCCCAGGTCCCGGTTCGAGACGCCGTCGTCGTGCGCGAGCGTGTAGTTGATCGCCTCGATGCGCCGCAGGTAATCGCTGCTGTTCGTCGCGCCGTGTGATCGGCCCACCGCGCGTGTCGAGCTTGCCTCGAACTCGCGCTCGAGCGGAACCAGAAACGTCTCGAAGAAATCGAGGAGCAGCGCGTCGCTCCGGCGCAGCGTCTCCCGCACGGCCGAGTCGATCAGCGTCGCGATGACGATCGGCCGAACCGCATCGCTCGCGAATGCCTGCGCGATCCGCGGGAGGCACGCTTCGGCCTTCTCGACCGAGTCGATGAACGGCATGACCACCTGAGTGAAGTTGATGCCCTCGAACTGGGTGAGGAGGCTGTGGCCGAGCGTCTCCGCGGTGATGCCGGTCCCGTCGGAGATGAAAAAGACCGTGCGCTTGCGATGAGGCATCGGCAAAGTTCCGTCGATCGGCCGCTCGGCCGTGCTGCGTTGCAATAGCGTTGCCGGTAAAATATCGGGTTTCCCGACCCCCTTCAACAGCAACGGATCAGCACGATGGCGCAGCGCAAGTACGTAGTCGCGTTCGAAGACCTTCGCATGGGCGACGTCGAGCGCGTGGGCGGCAAGAACGCTTCGCTCGGCGAGATGATCAGCCAGCTGGCGCACGCGGGCATCCGCGTGCCCGGCGGGTTCGCGACGACGGCCGAGGCGTACCGTGAATTCCTCGCGAGCGCGGGCCTCACCGACCGCATCAGCGCGCGCCTCGCGACGCTCGACCCCGACGACGTCGACGCGCTCGCGAAGACCGGGGCCGAGATCCGCAAGTGGATCGTCGACGCACCGCTTCCGACGCGGCTGGAGCAGGAGATCAGGGAGGCGCATCGCGAGATGATGGGGGGCGCCAACGGCTTTCCCGTCGCAGTGCGCTCGAGCGCCACCGCCGAAGACCTGCCGGACGCCTCGTTCGCGGGCCAGCAGGAGACGTTCCTCAACGTCGAGGGGATCGAGAGCGTCCTCGTCGCGATCAAGCAGGTGTTCGCGTCGCTGTACAACGATCGCGCGATCTCGTACCGGGTCCACCAGGGGTTCGAGCATTCCCAGGTCGCGCTCTCGGCGGGCGTGCAGCGCATGGTACGCAGCGACCTTGCTTCGAGCGGGGTGATGTTCACCATCGACACCGAGTCGGGCTTTCGCGAAGTGGTGTTCATCACGAGCTCCTACGGCCTCGGCGAGACGGTCGTGCAGGGCGCGGTCAACCCGGACGAGTTCTACGTCCACAAGCCGATGCTCGCCGCCGGCAAGTTTCCCGTGATTCGCCGGGGGCTAGGCTCGAAGATGACCAAGATGGTGTTCTCGGAAGCCTCCGACGGGCATCGCGTCAAGACGGTCCCGGTCCCGGAAGCGGACCGGGAGCGCTTCTCGCTGACGGATGCCGACGTGGTCGAGCTGGGGCAGTACGGCGTGAAGATCGAGACGCATTACGGCCGCCCGATGGACATCGAGTGGGGCAAGGACGGACTCGACGGCAAGATCTACATCCTTCAGGCGCGGCCCGAGACGGTGAAGTCGCGCGTGCAGGAAGGCCAGGAGCGGTTCCGGCTGAAATCGAAGTCGCAGGTCCTCGCGACCGGGCGCGCGATCGGCCACAAGATCGGCGCTGGCGCAGTGCGCGTCGTGAAGGACATCGCGGAGATCAGCCGGGTTCAGCCCGGCGACGTGCTCGTGACCGACATGACCGACCCGAACTGGGAGCCGATCATGAAGCGCGCCGCGGCGATCGTCACCAACCGCGGCGGGCGCACCTGCCATGCCGCGATCATCGCGCGCGAGTTGGGGATTCCCGCCGTGGTCGGGTGCGGCGACGCGACGTCCGTCCTCGACGACGGCGAGCTCGTGACCGTTTCGTGCGCCGAGGGGGACACCGGCAACGTTTACCAGGGCCTGCTCGAGTTCGAAGTGAACGTCACCTCGCTCGGCAACCTCCCGAAGATTCCGGTCAAGATCGCGATGAATATCGGCAACCCGGAGCTTGCGTTCGATTTTCAGAGCCTGCCGAACGCGGGCGTGGGCCTCGCCCGTCTGGAGTTCGTGATCAACAACGTGATCGGTGTCCACCCGAAGGCGGTGCTCGAGTACCCGAACCTGCCGTTGGGCCTGAAAGGCAAGGTGGAGCAGGCGGCGCGCGGCTACGCGGATCCGCGATCGTTCTTCGTCGAGAAGCTCGTCGAGGGCGTCGCGACCATAGCCGCGGCGTTCTGGCCTAAGCCGGTGATCGTGCGGCTCTCGGCGACCGCTACGAGCCCGACGAGGAGAACCCGATGCTCGGGTTCCGCGGCGCGTCGCGCTACATCGACCCGTCGTTCCGCGACTGCTTCGCGATGGAGTGCCTCGCGATGAAGCGCGTGCGCGACGAGATGGGGCTCACCAACGTCGAGCTGATGGTGCCCTTCGTGCGCACGCTGGGCGAAGCGCAGAAGGTCGTGGAGTTGCTCGCCGCGCACGGGCTCAAGCGAGGCGAGAACGGGCTGCGGCTGGTGATGATGTGCGAGGTGCCGTCGAACGCGATCCTCGCCGACGCGTTCCTGGAACACTTCGACGGTTTCTCGATCGGCTCGAACGACCTCACGCAACTCACGCTCGGCCTCGACCGGGATTCAGGGATCGTCGCCGGCGAGTTCGACGAGCGCGACCCGGCGGTGAAGAAAATGCTGTCGCTGGCGATCGAGGCCTGCCGCAGGAAGGGCAAGTACGTCGGCATCTGCGGCCAGGGGCCGTCCGACCACCCGGACCTCGCGCGCTGGCTGGTGGAGCAGGGCATCGAGAGCCTGTCGCTCAACCCGGACACGGTCGTCGACACCTGGACGCTGCTCGCAAAGGGCTGAAGGGCGCCGCGGCCCGCGGCGCCCGTCGCGCTCACGTCTTCGATCGCATCAGGCGCGCCTTCTCGCGCTCCCACTCGCGCTTTTTCTCGGTTTCCCGCTTGTCGTGCTGCTTCTTGCCGCGCGCGAGGCCGATCTCGAGCTTGATCCTGCCCTTCGTGTAATGAAGGTTGACCGGCACGAGCGTGTAACCCGCGCGCTCCACCTTGCCGATCAGCCGCTGGATCTCCTCGCCGTGCAGCAGCAGCTTTCGAGTGCGAACCGGATCGGGCGAGACGTGGGTCGAGGCGCTCGTGAGCGGGCTGATGTGCGCGCCGATGAGGAACACCTCGCCGCCCTTCACCACCACGTAGGCCTCCTTGAGCTGGGCGCGCCCGGCACGGATCGCCTTCGCCTCCCAGCCTTCGAGCACGAGCCCGGCCTCGAAGCGCTCTTCGATGAAGTAGTCGTGGAACGCCTTCCTGTTTTCGACGATGCTCATGCACGCGGGCTTCGGATAACATCGCGATTCTAGCAAGCCCACTGCGATGGATCTGGTCGAGCGCTCCGCACTGGTCGCCCACGGCGCGGCAACGATGTACGCGCTGGTGGAGCATGTCGAAGCCTATCCGCAGTTCCTGCCCTGGTGCCGCGCGACCGAGGTGCGGCTGCGCGATCCCGAGCGCACCGTCGCCACCATCCACATCGACTACCGCGGCGTCAGGCAGTCGTTCACCACCGAGAACGTGAAGCAGCCCGACGCGTCGATCGCGATGAAGCTCGTCGAGGGTCCGTTCCGGCGGCTCGAAGGACTATGGCAGTTCCGTCCGCTCGCGGAGGACGCCTCGAAGGTCGAGTTGCGGCTCGTCTATCAGCTCGCCAGTCCGATGCTCGCGCGGCTCGTCGGGCCCGTGTTCGAAGGTATCGCGAACAGCATGGTCGACGCGTTCGTGCGCCGAGCCGATGCGTGTCACGCGCGGCCATGAAACCCGGCCGGAGCATTGCCGTCGAGGTGGCGTACGCGCATCCGGGCGGCGCGTTCGTTCGGCGTGTGCAGATTCCCGAGCCCGCGACCGTGAGAAGCGCGATCGAAGCGAGCGGCGTGCTCCAATGGCATCCGGAGATCGACCTCGCGCGCAATCGCGTCGGCATCTGGAGCCGGCTGGCGGGTCCCGACGCCGCCGTCGAGGAGGGGGATCGGGTCGAGATATATCGGCCGCTGGTGGCCGATCCGAAGGACGCGCGCCGCGCGCGGATCAATTCCCCGCGCCGGACAGTCGGACAGAAGAGCCGCGGCTAGGGTGCGAACGCCGCGGGGCGAACGCGCTGCACGCGGCTCGCGGTTCTAGCGGCACCACTCCGACACGGCGCGGCGGGCATCGGCCTTCTGCGCTTCGATCTGCGCGTCGTCGAGGAACTCGCGCTCGCCCTTGTCGTTGATGCGCATCTGCCGCATGCCCGAGTCGAGCGACGCGAGTTGCTGCTTCGCGCGGGTGCAGTTCTCCTGCTTGAGGCGCGACTCCTGCGCGAGCTTGTCGTCCTTCTTCTGCTTTTCCTCGGCTTCCATGCGGCGCTTGCGGAACTCCTGCTCCTGCTCGGAGACCGACTTCGGCCCGGAAGGCGGCTTCGCGGCGTCGCCCGCCGCAGCGCTCGACGCGCCGCCGCTCACGGTGCCGACGTTCGAGCGCGACAGCCTTTCGGCCTGAACGCCGGGCGGCGGGATGTCCCCGTATTGCGTGCGTCCGCTGGCGTCCTTCCACTTGTACTGCTGAGCCGCCGCGGGCAGGGCGAGGATCGCGAGCATCGCAAAAAAAGCCAGACGCTTCATGGAGTTGTCCTGGGGCTAGGGGCGCGATCGACGATATCGAGTTTCCCTAGACCCGTCAACGCGCCGCAGCGCGCCAGCGTGCGGCAGTTCCGGGAGCCGCAAAGGCCGCGTGTATAATTCGCTTTTGCGCGGGTCCACGGTCATGCGCTCGATCAGCAGAGCCCTCA
>JALOSW010000212.1 GCA_025458245.1 Burkholderiales bacterium | reverse complement strand
CTTCAAGATGGCGCTGCTCGGCGGGTCCGCCTCGGTCGAAGGGGTCGCGGCGAGCGACGCGGGCAAGAGCGCGCTGGAGCAGTTCCTGGCCGGGTTCTTCGGCGACGCGACGAAGGTCGCGACCAACATCACCGTGTCGGGCGCCGCGATCGCGGTGCGCTACAACCCGGCAGCGCTCTTCCAGGAGCAGATCGAGTTCGCCACGAACAGCGCCGAGATTCCCGAGGCCGCGAAGCCGCGCCTCATGCTGGCTGCGGCGCTCCTGAAGGAAGACGGGCGCAAGGTCCGAGTGGTCGGCTACACCGACAACACGGGCGACGCAGCGATCAACAACCCGCTCTCCGCGGAGCGGGCCGCGTCGGTGGTCAAGTACCTCGAAGCGCAGGGCGTGCCGGCCGGGCAACTCGCGGCCGAAGGCAAGGGCGACGCCGATCCGATCGCGGACAACGCGACGCCCGAGGGCCGCGCGCACAACCGCCGCGTCGAGTTCGTTCCGCACTGAGCCCCCGCGCGACTTCGGCGGCCCAGCCGGGCCGCGCGGCCGAGCCGAGTTTCTGATCTGGCGCAAAACGCGCTCCGCCCGGAGCGGGATGCTTGACGCTTTGCGCCCGCCGAGGGCGCCGCAAGCGCAGGACGGCGGAAACGAACCGGGGCACACCGGACCGACCCGCGCGTCGAACCCGATCCGATCGACCAGAGACCTGTCATGGCCACAAAGACCACCAAGAGACCGAAAGCCGAGAAGACCCGCAGCCCCGCCGCCCGCCTCGTCGCCCCGCCACGCGCCGCACGCCGCCGCCCGCGGCGGGTGACGCAGGGGGACGTCGGCCCGACGAGCAACGCGGCAGCCGTCGAGTCCTACGCCGTCGCGCAGGCCTCTGCGGGCGCCACGGAAGCGCAGTTCAACGCGCTGAAGGACATCCTCGCCGGTCGCCAGCCGGACGATGCCGTCGCGCTGATGAAGAAGCTCCTCAAGGAGCAGCAGGCGCGTGTCGAGGAGGCCGCGGTCTCGGCGGACGACGAGCTCTCCGACGACTGGCGCAAGGGCGGCTACCCCTACAAGAACCTGCTCTCGCGCAAGAACTACGAGAAGCAGAAATACCGACTGCAGGTGGAGCTCCTCAAGCTGCAGGCCTGGGTGAAGGAGACCGGGCAGCGCGTCGTGGTGCTCTTCGAAGGGCGCGACGCGGCCGGCAAGGGCGGCACGATCAAACGCTTCATGGAGAACCTCAACCCGCGGGGCGCGCGCGTCGTCGCGCTCGAGAAGCCGACCGAAGCCGAGCGCGGCCAGTGGTATTTCCAGCGGTACGTGAACAACCTGCCGACCGCCGGAGAGATCGCCCTGTTCGACCGCTCCTGGTACAACCGCGCCGGCGTCGAGCGCGTGATGGGCTTCTGCACGCAGCCGGAATACCTCGAGTTCATGCGCCAGTGCCCGGAGTTCGAGCGCATGCTCGTGAAGAGCGGCATCCACTTCATCAAGTTCTGGTTCTCGGTGAGCCGCGAGGAGCAGCGCCGCCGCTTCAAGGAGCGCGAGGTGCACCCGCTCAAGCAGTGGAAGCTCTCCCCGATCGACATGGCGTCGCTCGACAAGTGGGACGATTACACCAAGGCGAAGGAGTCGATGTTCTTCTACACCGACACCGCCGACGCGCCGTGGACGGTGATCAAGTCCGATTGCAAGAAGCGCGCGCGGTTGAACGCCATGCGCTACCTGCTGCACTCCCTGCCCTACGCGCGCAAGGACCTCGACCGCATCGGCCCGCTCGATCCGCTGATCGTCGGCCGCGCGAACGTGGTCTACGAGCGCGGCGAGAAGGTCAACCAGCCGATCCTCTGACGGGCCGCGCGGACGCACGCGGCGCCCCGCGGCTTCACTTGCCGCGGAAGTTCACGAGCGCGATGCCGGCGAGCACCGCGGCCGCAGCGGCGCCGAACAGCGGCGTGAACGGCTCCGCGAGGAGCAACACGCCGAACAGCACGCCGAAGAGCGGCGAGAGGAACGCGAACACCGACAGCGGCGCCGCGTAGTACTTGGTGAGCAGCCAGAACCACGCGAGATAGGTCGCGAACGCGACCACGACGCTCTGGAACGCGAGGCTCGCGAGCACGATCGGCGTGAGCGACACGATGCCCGGCTCGCCGATCGCGACCGAGGCGACGGGCAGCGTCAGCGCCGAGACCGCGAGCTGATAGAAGAGCGTCTTCGCCGCGGGCGCGTTCGAGAGCCGCGTCGCGCGGATCAGCACCGTCGTCGCCGCCCAGAGGAGTGCGGCGATCATGCCCATCAGATCGCCGGCCCAGGTCTCGCCGCGCGCCGCGACGAACCCCTCGCCGAACGCGAGCGCCACGCCCGCGAACGACACGCACACGCCGAGCCACTGCCGCGGCGTGAGCCTCTCGCCCGGGACGTACACGGCGAGCCCCAGCGCCGTCAGGATCGGCGCGAGGTAGATGAACACCACCATGCGCGATGCGGCGGTGTAGTTGAGCCCGAGGTAAATGAAAAAGAACTCGGCCGCGAACAGCGCCCCGGCGATGACTCCCGGCCAGAAAGTGCGATCCCGCTCGAACAGGGGAATGCCGCGCAGCCGTGCCCAGACGAGCAGCAGCAACGTCGCGGCGATCGAGCGGATGCCCGCCTGCATCACCGTGGACACGCCCGGCGCGGCGATCTTGATCGTGACCTGCTGGAATCCCCACGTGAGCGTCAGCAGCACCATCACGCCGAAGGCGAGCGCATCGACGGGCTTTCGTTCGGCGGGAGGGGACATCGGCATTCCGGGGGCGGAAGGGCGGGCGGCGCAATGTAACCCGGCCGGCGCGGACGCGCGCGAGACGGCGGTGATACGCTAGCGCGCCGCCGCACCAACGCAGGGCAGCGGCGGGGCGTCGTGCCTCGTCGGAGAGCGCGCCGCGCGGCTGCACCCTCGCCGGCGCACTCGGCGAAGCCGCAAGAGCCGCATGGCATGGCGATTGCACGCGCGTGGCCGTGAGACCAACGCACGAAAGGGAGACCGATGAAACTCGCTCGCCGCATTGCCGTTCTCGCCGGCCTGATCGCCGCGCTCGCCTCGCCCGTCGCGCTCGCCCAGGCGGACAAATGGCCGACCAAACCGGTGAAGCTCCTCGTGACGTTCCCGCCGGGCGGCTCGAGCGACATCATCGCGCGGCTGATCGCCGCGCCCCTGGGAGAGAGGCTCGGCCAGCCGGTCATCGTGGACAACCGCCCCGGCGCCGGGGGCACGATCGGCGCCGCCGAGGTGGCGCGCGCGCCGGCCGACGGGTACACGCTCCTCGTGTCGAACAGCGCCCCGATCACGATCTCGCCGTTCATGCTCGACAAGTCGCCCTACGACCCGGTGAAGGGCTTCAACCACATCGCCTTCATCGGCTCGGTGCCGAACGTGTTCGTGGTCAATCCTTCGGTGCCGGCCAAGAACATGAACGAGCTCATCGCCTGGATCAAGACGCAACCGAAGGGCGTGAGCTATGGCTCGGGCGGCGTGGGCTCGATCGGGCACATCGTCGGCGAGACGTTCGCGAAGGAGAACGGGCTCAGGATGGAGCACGTCGGCTATCGCGGCTCCTCGCCCATGCATACCGACCTGCTCGGCGGCACGATCCTCATGGCGATCGACACCCTGCCGCAGAACGTGCCGTACATGAAAGACGGCAAGCTGCGGGGCCTCGCGGTGACCTCGGCCACGCGTGCGGCGATGTCGCCGGACACGCCCACGGTCGTGGAGCTGAAAATGCCGAAGCTGGTCGCCGACAACTTCATCGGCATCTCGGCGCCCGCTGGCACGCCCCAGCCGATCGTCGACAAGCTCTACGCCGCGATGACGCAGGTGCTCGCCGACCCGACCGTGCAGAAGCGTCTCGAGGAGCTCGGCATGGCCTACCGCAAGATGACGCCGCCAGAGTTCAACGCCTTCGTCGCCGCGCAGGCGAGGGACTGGGAGCCGGCGGTGAAGGCGTCGGGCGCAAGGCTCAACTGAGATCGCTCGCGCTCGCCGCGCTCGCGCGGAGGCACGGCCCTTGGACTTCGAGCCCCTGCGCTCGCGGCTCGCCGCGTTCTATTTTCGGCACCTCGCCGCGCTCGGCGGCG
>JALOSW010000211.1 GCA_025458245.1 Burkholderiales bacterium | reverse complement strand
TCAACGTCGTCGCGTTCTTCATTCGCGAAGGCGCCCAGCGGCGCTATGGGTGAAGCGCCGGTGAGACCGCCCCAGTCGCTCCTTCCGCTTGCGCTCGACCGCGTCGGATTCGTCGCAGGGGGCCGCTCGATTCTCGCGGACGTGTCGGCCACCGTCGCGGCCGGTGCGCTCACGGTGATTCTCGGCCCCAATGGCGCCGGAAAGAGCGTGCTCATGCGCATCTGCCACGGGCTGCTCGAACCCACTTCCGGTCGCGTGCTCTGGAGGACGCCGGAGGTGCCGGGCCTGCCGCGCCGGCAGGCCATGGTGTTCCAGCATCCCGTGATGCTGCGCCGGTCGGCGATCGCGAACATCGAGTACGCGTTGGCGCTGGCGGGCGTCGCGCAGGCAGAGCGCACGGCGCGGGCCTATCGCGCGCTCGAGCAGGTGGGCCTGGCGCATCTCGCCGGGCGTTCGGCGCGCGTGCTCTCGGGCGGCGAGCAGCAGCGCGTTGCCATTGCGCGTGCGTGGGCCGTCCGGCCCGAGGTGCTGTTTCTGGACGAGCCGACGGCGAACCTCGACCCGGGCGCGACCGCAGCGGTCGAACAGGCGATCCGCGCGATTCACGAATCGGGCACGAAGATCGTCATGACCACTCACAACCTCGGCCAGGCGCGCCGCCTCGCCGACGACATCCTGTTCCTGTACGCGGGGCGGCTGTCCGAGCACACGCCGGCCGATGAGTTTTTCGCGGCACCTCGCTCCGGGGAGGCGCGCGCGTTTCTGAAAGGAGAGGTTCCATGGCATTGACCCGGCGCGCACTCCTCGCCGCCCTTGCAGCCGGCGTTTCGGTGGCGTCGGTTCCGGCCGCGGCGCAGGAGAAGTTCATTACCGTTGCTTCGACGACGTCCACGGAGCAGTCGGGACTGTTCAAGCACATCCTTCCGGAGTTCGCGAACAAGACCGGCATTCAGGTGCGCGTGGTCGCGCTCGGCACCGGGCAGGCGCTCGACGTCGGGCGGCGCGGCGACGCCGACGTGGTGTTCGTGCACGACAAGCCGGCGGAGGAGCGATTCGTCGCGGAGGGCAGCGGCGTCGAACGCAAGGAAGTCATGTACAACGACTTCGTCCTGATCGGCCCGAAGTCCGACCCGGCGAAGATCGCCGGCGGCAAGGACGTCACGGAAGCGTTCCGCAGGATCCAGGCGGCCCAGGCGCCCTTCGTATCGCGCGGCGACAAGAGCGGCACGCATGCCGCGGAGCTCCGCTTCTGGAAGGATGCAGGCGTGGATCTCGCCGCGGCGAAAGGCCCGTGGTATCGCGAGACCGGCTCCGGCATGGGCCCCGCCCTGAACACCGCGTCGTCGATGAACGCCTACATCCTCGCCGACCGCGGCACGTGGCTCTCGTTCAAGAACCGCGGCGACCTCGCGATCCTGGTGCAGGGCGATCCGCGCCTGTTCAACCAGTACGGCGTGGTCCTGGTGAATCCCGCGAAGTTCCCTCACGTGAAGAAGGCCGAGGCGCAGGCGTTCATCGACTGGCTCGTGTCGCCCGAGGGGCAGCGATCGATCGCGAGCTACAGGATCGACGGCGAGCAGCTCTTTTTCCCGAACGCAGGGCGTTGAGACGCCCCGTCCAGGACGGGGCTCCCAGACGGTCACTGCGCCCGTGGCCGGGCGTATGCCGGCACGGGACCGGATCGTCGGCGCGCGCCGACTCGCCATGTCGATCGCCGGCTGTCCGGCTAGAATCAAGAAAAACAAGATTCTTCCATCCACCAGGAGAGTCGTCGCATGGCGGAGGCTGCACGCGCCCCGCTTCCCGAGACCGATGCGGCGTCCGACGCCGCGTTCGGGCCGTGGCCGCAGCATTCCGTGCTCGTCGTGGACGACGAGGAGGGCGTGCGGAGCTTTCTCGCGCGCGCTCTCGGCAACCGCTGCGGGCTGGTCGAATCCGCGCCGAGCGCCGAGGCGGCGGCCGAGCTCGCCAACCGCATCCATTTCGACGTGGTCATCCTCGACATCGCGCTGCCCGGCAAGAGCGGCGTCCAGTGGCTGCGCGAGTTGAAGGCGGGCGGGTTTGCCGGCGACGTCATTCTCGTCACCGCTTTCGCCGACATCGACACGGCGATCCAGGCCCTGCGAGCCGGCGCCTCCGATTTCATCCTCAAACCGTTCCGCCTCGACCAGATCCTCGCGTCGGTCAAGCGCTCGATCGATCGCGCGCGGCTCGTTCGCGAGAACTTCGTGCTCAAGCGCCAGCTCGCCGAGCGCTCGGGCGACGAGGGCATCGTCGGGCAGTCCGAGGCGATTCAGCAGGTGCGCACGATGGTGCGCCGCCTCGCGCCGATGCCTTCGACGGTGCTGGTGCTCGGCGAGTCGGGCACGGGCAAGGAGGTCGTGGCGCGGGCGCTGCACCAGCTCTCGCCGCGCGCGTCGCGTCCGTTCGTGCCGGTCAACTGCGCGGCGATCCCCGGGGATCTCATCGAGTCGGAGCTCTTCGGGCACGCCAAGGGCGCGTTCACGGGCGCAGCGGACGCGCGCAACGGGCTCTTCTACTACGCGCAGGGCGGAACGATTTTCCTCGACGAAATCGCCGACCTGCCGCCGGTGATCCAGACCAAGCTGTTGCGCGTGCTCGAGGACCGGCGCATCCGCCCCGTGGGCTCGAACCGCGAAGTGCCGGTGGACGTGCGCGTGATCGCCGCGACCAACCGCGACCTCGTGCACGAAGTCGAGTCCGGCCGCTTCCGCGAGGATCTCTTCTACCGGCTCGACGTCGTGTCGATCCGGCTCCCGCCGCTGCGCGAGCGCCCCGGCGACATCGCGATGCTCGCGCGCCATTTCGTGCTGCAGCTCGCGCCGCACCTCGGGGTCGAGGCGCTGCCGCTCACGGCGGACGTGGCGCGTGCGCTCGCCGAGTATCCGTGGCGCGGCAACGCGCGCGAGTTGCGGAACTTCGTCGAGCGCTCGCTCATCCTCGGCCACTATCCGCTCGAGGCGCTCGCGATCGAGGACGCAGGCTCCGACGTGGAAGCCGACGCGCTCGACGCGCCCGAGAGCCTCGCCGAGGTGGAGAAGCGCCACATGCTCTCCGTGCTCGAGGCCGCGGGCGGCAACAAGACCGAAGCGGCGCGCCGCCTCGGCATTTCGCGCAAGACCCTCGAGCGCAAGTGCGCGCTGTGGGGAATCCGGTCCTGAGACGCCCCGCGACGCGGGGCGGATCCGAGCGGGCCCGGCGGCCCGCACCGACGCCACCGTGAGGCTCCGCTCGTCCGGCGCGCTCTCCGTGCGCGCGAAACTCCTCGCGATGGTGCTCTCGCCGATCGCGATCGCGCTGCCGATCGTCCTGGCGCTGCTGGTCTACTGGGGCAACGCCTACTACAACCGCCTGCTCGCCTACAAGGCATCCGCCGATCTCGCGGTCGCGAACCAGTACCTGGAGAACGTGGTCGCCGATACCGGCCAGGCGACGGCCGCGCTGGCGTCGTCCTACGACCTCGCCCTCGCGCGCGGCGCGCCGCAGCGGCTCGCAGAGTTCCTGTCGCGGGCGGCAGCCGAGCGCGGACTCTCGTTCCTCGTGCTGCTCGACGCCAAGGGTCAGCCCGTGGCCGCGGGCCGCGTGGCGCTTCCGGCAGAGGGGCAGGCACACTGGCCCGTGGTGCAGAAGGCGCTCGCGGGCACGGCGAACGCCGCGATCGACGTCTACGCCCCGGAGGCGCTCGAGGCGCTCGATCCGGAACTGGCGAAGCGCGCCTGGATGCCGGTCGTGGCGACGCCGGGCGCCGCAGAGGACGCGAAGTCCGTGGAGACCCGCGGCCTCGTGGTGCATGCTGCAGCACCCGTGCGCGATGCCGACGGGCGCGTCGTGGGCGCGCTGCAGTCGGGGGCGCTCTTGAACGGCAATCTCGCGTTCGTCGACCGCCTCAACGAGCTCGTCTATCGCGACGGGTCGCTTCCGCTCGGCAGCCGCGGCACCGCGACGCTCTTTCTCGACGACGTGCGCATCGCAACCAACGTCCGCATGTTCGAGGAGGAGCGGGCGCTCGGAACGCGCGTCTCGCTCGAGGTGCGCGACAGCGTCCTCGGCCGCGGCAACGTCTGGCTCGACAACGCGTTCGTGGTGAACGACTGGTACATGTCCGGCTACCAGCCGCTCTACGACAG
>JALOSW010000066.1 GCA_025458245.1 Burkholderiales bacterium | reverse complement strand
CTCAGTGCTGCAGGATCTTGGAGAGGAACAGCACCGCGCGCTCGCTGCGCGGCTTGCCGAAGAAATCGTCCTTGGTAGCGTCCTCGACGATCTCGCCGTTGTCCATGAAGATCACGCGGTGCGCGACCTTGCGCGCGAAGCCCATCTCGTGCGTGACCACCATCATGGTCATGCCCTCCTTCGCGAGCTCCACCATCACGTCGAGCACTTCGTTGATCATTTCCGGATCGAGCGCCGAGGTCGGCTCGTCGAAGAGCATCGCGATCGGATCCATCGACAGGGCGCGCGCGATCGCGACACGCTGCTGCTGACCGCCGGAGAGCTGGCCGGGGAACTTGTTCGCGTGCGCCTTGAGGCCGACGCGGTCGAGCAGCTTCAGGCCGCGCTCGTTCGCCTCGTCCTTGTTGCGGCCGAGCACCTTCACCTGCGCCAGCGCGAGGTTCTCCGTGATCGACAGGTGCGGGAAGAGCTCGAAATGCTGGAACACCATGCCGACCTTCGAGCGGAGCTTCGGCAGATCCGTCTTGGGATCGCCCACGGAGATCCCGTTCACGAGTATGTCGCCCTTCTGGAAGGGCTCGAGCGCATTCACGGTCTTGATGAGCGTCGACTTGCCGGAGCCGGACGGCCCGCAGACGACGACCACTTCGCCCTTGCGCACGGACGTCGTGCAGTCTTTGAGCACCTGGAACGTTCCGTACCACTTGGACACGTCCTTGATCTCGATCATCGGGTTTTCCATGGGCATCTTCCTAGGGCTTGACCGCAGAGGCGCGGAGGGCGCGGAGCCACGCTGCGGCGGCTGAACATTCGGCTCGCGGGCGATGCGTCTCCGAACGGCGAGTGGCGCGTCGCCGAGCGTTGACAGGCCTCTCTCCGCGGCCCTCCGTGTCTTCCGTGTCCCCGTGGTGCACGACGCAGTCGGCAGGATTCATGTTCAACGGATCACCGCGATCTTTTTCTGCAGCCGCTTGACGAGGAAAGAGAGCGTCGAGGAGATCACGAAGTACACGACGGCGACGAAGACGTACATCTCGACCAGCCGGCCGTCGCGCTGGCCGATTTTCGAGGCGGCGCCGAGGAAGTCGGTGGCCGAGATCACGTAGGTGAGCGACGTGTCCTGGAAGAGGATGATGATCTGCGTGAGCAGCACCGGGATCATGTTGCGGAACGCCTGCGGCAGCACCACGAGCCGCATCGCCTGGCCGTAGGAGAGGCCGAGGGCGTAGGCCGCGTACACCTGCCCCTTCGGGATCGACTGGATGCCGGCGCGCATGATCTCGCAGAAGTACGCGGCTTCGAACATGATGAACGTGATGATCGCCGTGCGCTCGGCGCCGATCTGCGGCGGCCGCTCTGCGCCGGTGAGGCTCTGCGCGATCAGGGGCACGAGGAAGAAGAACCAGAAGATCACCAGCACCAGCGGAATCGACCGCATCAGGTTCACGTAGCCCGAGGCGGCGAGCGAGAGCCACTTGGTCGAGGAGAGCCGCGCGAGCGCGAGCAGCGTCCCGAAGAAGATGCCTCCGGCGGCGGCGATCACGGTGAGCTCGACCGTGTACTGGAACCCCTTCCAGAGATAGGGGAGCGAACGCTGGATGACGTCGAAGTCGAACGTCATCACTTGCCCCCGCCGGCGATGTAGCCCGGGACGGCGACCTTCTTCTCCACGAAGGCCATCACGCGGTTCGCGGTCATCGAGATCGCGACGTAGATGAGGGTCGCCGCGGTGAACGCCTCGAAGAAGTGGAACGTGTACTCGCCCATCTCGCGGGCGCGGAACGTGAGCTCGGCAAGCCCGATGGTGAGCGCGACCGACGAGTTCTTGATCAGGTTCATCGTCTCGCTCGTGAGCGGCGGAATGACGATGCGAAACGCCATCGGCAGCAGCACGTGGCGGTAGGTCTGGACGGTGTCGAGGCCGACCGCCATCGCCGCGAAGCGCTGCCCGCGCGGCAGCGACTGGATGCCGGCGCGCACCTGCTCGGCCACGCGCGCGGAGGTGAAGAGGCCGAGGCCGACCACCGCCATCAGGAACTGGACCGTGGACGGATCGCTCGCGACCACCCAGCGCTTGAGCGGCGGAATCACCTCGGGGACCACGAAGTACCAGAGGAAGAGCTGCACGATCAGCGGGACGTTGCGGAAGAGCTCCACCCACGCGTTGCCGAGGCGCACGAGCCATGGATGGTCGGTGGTGCGGATGGTGCCGACGATCGAGCCGACCGCGAGCGCGATGATCCACGCGAGCGCCGACACGGCGAGCGTCCAGCCCACGCCGTCGAGGAGGATCTGCCAGTACTCCGCCTCGCCGCCCGGCAGCTCCTGGAAGAAGACGCCCCAGTCGAAGTTGTACGCCATGCTCCCGGTCTCCCTCGGCGCCCGCGCCACGCGCCGCTCTTCTTTTGTTCGGGCGGACTGCTTCTGCTTCTGTCTCCGCGCCCGGCAAGGATGCCGCAAAAACAAACGGGCCGGAAGCCTCCCGGCGTTCCGGCCCGTGCCCGCGCGCTGCGCGGGGCGTTTCCTACTGCACGCCCTTGTCGTTCGGGTTCGCGAACGCTTCCTTGATCGCGGGCGTGGCCGGGAAGTTCATGTTGACGCCCTTCGGCGGGATCGGGCTCATGAACCACTTCGCGTAGATCTTGTCGATCTCGCCCGACTTGTAGACCGCCGCGATCGCCTTGTCGACCAGCGCCTTGAACTGCGGGTCGTCCTTGCGCAGCATCATGCTGTAGGGCTCCTGGCGCAGCGACTCGGGAATGATCATGTAGTCGCCCGGGTTGCCGGAGTTCGCGATCTGCCCGGCGAGCAGGATGTCGTCCATGATGAACGCGGCTGCGCGGTCCTGCGAGAGGAGCAGGAAGGACTCGGCGTGGTCCTTGCCGTAGATTTCCTTCACGTCGACATGCGCGGTCTTCTCGAACTTCTTGAGCAGCGGAACCGAGGTCGTACCCGCGGTGGTCGAAATGGTCTTGCCGTTCAGGTCGGCGAGGCTCTTGATGCCCGAGTTCTTCTTGACCGCGCCGGTCACGTTGATGACGAAGTACGTCGGGCCGAACGACACCTGCTTCTGGCGCTCGACCGAGTTGGTGGTCGAGCCGCACTCGAGGTCGATGGTGCCGTTCTGCATCAGCGGGATGCGGTTCGCCGAGGTGACCGGCTGCAGGTTGACCTTCAGGTTCGGCATCTTCAGGTCGGCTTTGACCGCGTCGACGATCTTCATGCACAGATCCATCGCGTAGCCGATGGGCTGCTGCTTGTCGTCGAGATACGAAAACGGGATCGAGGACTCGCGGTGGCCGATGGTGATCGCGCCGGTCTCCTTGATCTTCTTGAGCGTGCCGGTCAGGTCCTGGGCGAGCGCGGGGACGGACACCGCCAGACCGGCGGCGAGCGCGACGGCGACGCGCGTGAGTTTCATCATGTCGGTAACTCCTCTGTGTGGCGGAAGCGCCGTGGGAACGGGCGCGGGATTCGTTTCTTATGCCGGCCGAGCCGGGGCGAGCCAGTCGAGCCGGGGCGAAACGATTCTACGCACGCCACCGGGGGTTGTCCAAAGACGCCCCGCAGGCCTCGCGGCACCGCCGGGCGTCCGCGTCCGCCGCGCCCTCCGCCGCCGCCCGACCGGGGCGTACCCGGCGGCGCGCTCAGGCGGCGGCCTCGCGCGCCGCCGGGCGCCTGCCGAGAACCTGCCGGAGGTAGTGGCCGGTGTGGCTCGCCGGATTGTCGGCGACTGCCTCGGGCGTTCCCTGCGCCACCACCTTGCCGCCGCCGTCGCCGCCCTCCGGACCGAGGTCGACGATCCAGTCCGCGGTCTTGATCACGTCGAGGTTGTGCTCGATCACGATCACCGTATTGCCCTGGTCGCGCAGGCGATGGAGGACCTTGAGCAGGAGGTCGATGTCCTGGAAATGCAGCCCCGTGGTCGGCTCGTCGAGGATGTAGAGCGTGCGGCCGGTGTCGCGCTTGGAGAGTTCGAGCGAGAGCTTGACGCGCTGCGCCTCGCCGCCGGAGAGCGTCGTCGCCGACTGGCCGAGCTTCATGTAGCCGAGGCCGACGTCGAGCAGCGTCGCGAGTTTCGTCTCGACCGTGGGGACGGCGCGGAAGAACGCGTAGGCCTCCTCCACGGTCATCTCGAGCACGTCGTGGACGCTCTTTCCCTTGTAGAGAATCTCGAGCGTTTCACGGTTGTAACGCTTGCCATGGCAAACGTCGCACGGGACGTAGACGTCGGGAAGGAAGTGCATCTCGACCTTGATGAGGCCGTCGCCCTGGCACGCCTCGCAGCGGCCGCCCTTCACGTTGAACGAGAAGCGCCCGGGGCCGTAGCCGCGGCTGCGCGCCTCGGGAACGCCCGCATACAGCTCGCGGATCGGGGTGAAGAGGCCGGTGTAGGTGGCCGGATTCGAGCGCGGCGTGCGGCCGATCGGCGACTGGTCGACGTTCACCACCTTGTCGAACGCGCCGACGCCCTCGATCGCTTCGTGCGGCGCCGGCTCGACGGCCGAGCCGTAGACCTCGCGCGCCACCGCCGCGTACAGCGTGTCGGTGATGAGCGTCGACTTGCCGGAGCCCGACACGCCCGTCACGCACACGAAAAGCCCTATCGGCAGCGCCACGTCGATGCCCTTGAGATTGTTGCCGCGCGCGCCCTTCACCTCGATCCAGCGCGACTTCTCCGGCTTCGTGCGCCGTCTGGGCAGCGCGATCGAGCGCTTGCCCGACAGGTACTGGCCGGTGAGCGATGCGTCGCTCTTCACGATGTCGCCGGGGGCGCCCTGCGCCACCACCTTGCCGCCGTGCTCGCCTGCGCCGGGGCCCATGTCGACCACGTAGTCCGCCGCGCGGATCGCATCCTCGTCGTGCTCGACCACGATCACGGTGTTGCCGAGATCGCGGAGCCGCGCGAGCGTTTCGAGCAGGCGCCCGTTGTCGCGCTGGTGCAGGCCGATCGACGGCTCGTCGAGAACGTACATGACGCCGGTGAGCCCCGAGCCGATCTGCGAGGCGAGGCGAATCCGCTGCGCCTCGCCGCCCGATAGCGTGTCGGCAGAGCGGTCGAGCGACAGATAATCGAGGCCGACGTTCACGAGAAAGCCGAGCCGCGCCGCGATCTCGTTCACGATGCGCTCGGCGATCTGCGCCTTGGCGCCCGGCAGCGCGAGCCTGCTGAAGAAGCCGAGACCCTCGCGCAGCGGCAGCGCGCTCACCTCGTAGATGGCCCGGCCGTCCACCTTCACGTTGCGCGCCTCGCGCCGCAGGCGCGTGCCTTCGCAGGCGGGGCAGGGCTTCGTGTTGAGGTACTTCGCGAGTTCCTCGCGCACCACCACCGAGTCGGTTTCCTTGTGCCGCCGCTCGAGGTTGGGCACCACGCCCTCGAACGCGTGCTCCTTGACCACGGTGCGGCCGCGTTCGTTGAGATACGAGAACGGGATCTTCTCGCGCGTGCCATAGAGCACCGCGCTCTGGATCGCGTCCGGCAGCCTCTCGAACGGCGTCTCCACGTCGAAGCCGAAGTGGTGTCCGAGGCTCGTGAGCATCTGGAAGTAGAACTGGTTGCGGCGATCCCACCCTTTGATGGCGCCCGAGGCGAGCGACAGGTGCGGATGCGCGACCACGCGCTTCGGGTCGAAGAAGGTGACCGTGCCGAGACCGTCGCAGTCCGGACACGCGCCCATCGGGTTGTTGAACGAGAAGAGGCGCGGCTCCAGCTCCGCGAGCGAATAGCTGCACACCGGGCAGGCGAACTTCGCGGAGAAGAGGTGCTCGCGGCCGCTGTCGGCTTCGACTGCGATCGCGCGTCCGTCCGCATGGCGCAGCGCCGTCTCGAAGGACTCGGCGAGGCGCTGCTTCGCGTCGTCGCGCGCGCGCAGGCGGTCGACGACCACGTCCACGGAGTGCTTGACGTTCTTGGCGAGCTTCGGGATCGCGTCGAGCTCGTGCACCGCGCCGTCGACGCGCACGCGCACGAAGCCCTGCGCGCGCAGTTCGTCGAAGAGGTCGTGCTGCTCGCCCTTCCGGCCCGCGATCACCGGCGCGAGGATCATGAGCTTGGTGTCCTCGGGCAGCGCGAGCACGTGATCGACCATCTGCGCGACCGACTGCGCCTCGAGCGGCAGGTGATGATCGGGGCAGTAGGGCGTGCCGACGCGGGCGTAGAGAAGGCGCAGGTAGTCGTGGATCTCGGTGACGGTACCGACGGTCGAGCGCGGGTTGTGGCTCGTCGCCTTCTGCTCGATGGAAATCGCGGGCGACAGGCCCTCGATCAGGTCGACGTCCGGCTTCTCCATGAGCTGCAGGAACTGGCGTGCGTATGCCGAAAGCGATTCGACGTAGCGCCGCTGGCCCTCGGCGTAGAGGGTGTCGAACGCGAGCGAGGACTTGCCGGATCCGGAGAGCCCGGTGATCACCACGAGCTTCTCGCGCGGCAGGTCGAGATTGACGTTCTTGAGGTTGTGGGTGCGCGCGCCGCGGATGCGGATCTGGTCCATGCTGCAAAGGGGCGGGGAGCAAACCTGCTACTATACGAGACTTTCCCGCCGCGCCGCCACTTCCCATGCAGTCCGCCGCCTCCCGCAGCCGCATGACGGGCGAGGAAGTCCGCGCCAGCCTTTCGCTTGCGTCGCTGTTCGCGCTGCGCATGCTGGGCCTCTTCCTCATCCTGCCGGTGTTCGCGGTGTTCGCGCCGCAGCTCTCGGGCGGCGACAACCTCGCGCTCGTCGGTCTCGCGCTCGGGATCTACGGCCTCACGCAGGCGGTCCTGCAGATTCCCTACGGCATCGCGGCCGACCGATACGGCCGCAAGCGCGTCATCATCCTCGGCCTCGTGTTGTTCGCGGCCGGAAGCTTCCTGGCGGCCGCCGCGACGAGCATCTGGATGGCGATCCTCGGGCGCGCGGTGCAAGGGGCAGGGGCGATCGCGGCGGCGGTGATGGCGCTCGCCGCCGACCTCACGCGCGACGAGCACCGAACCAAGGTGATGGCGATGATCGGCGCGTCGATCGGCCTGGTGTTCGCGCTCTCGCTCGTGCTCGCTCCGGCGCTCTACCGCTGGATCGGGATGCCTGGCATTTTCGAGCTCACGGGCGTCCTCGCGCTCCTCGGCATCTGGGTCACCCTCAAAGTCGTCCCGCGGGAGCCCGCGAAGCAGGTCGACCACGCGCCCGATCTGTCCGAGGCGACGCTGCGGCGCGTTCTCGGCAACGTGGAGCTGCTACGCCTCAACGCCGGCATCTTCGCGCTGCACATGGTGCAAATGGCCATGTTCGTGGTCGTCCCGCACGCGCTCATCGACTACGGCGGCCTGCCCGTGTCGAGCCACTGGATGGTCTATCTGCCGGTCGTGCTCGCCTCGTTCGTTCTCATGGTGCCGCTCATCTTCGCGGCGGAGCGGGGCGGGCGCGCGAGACGGGTGTTCATCGGCGCCGTGGCGAGCCTCGTCCTGGTGATGATGGGCTTCGCCCTCGGCCTCGAGCGCTTCTGGCTCATGGTCGCGCTGCTGCTCGCGTTCTTCGTGTGCTTCAACATCCTCGAGGCGAGCCTGCCTTCGCTCGTGTCGCGCATCGCGCCCCCGGCTGCGAAGGCGACCGCGCTCGGGGTCTACAATACGACGCAGGCGCTCGGGCTCTTCGCGGGCGGCGCCCTCGGCGGCTGGATCGCGGAGCACCACAGCGGGCAGGCCGTGTTCCTCTTCGGCGCCGTGGTGGTCGCGCTCTGGCTCGCCGTCGCGTGGAACATGAAAGTGCCGCCGCCCGTCTCCACGCGCACGGTGCCGATCGGCGCGGCGGCGAATGCCGCGGAGCTGCGCCGTCAGCTCGTGCTCGTGCCTGGAGTGCGCGATGCCGTGGTGGTCCCCGAGGAGCGCGTTGCGCATCTGAAGGTGATGCCCGGCTGGGACGAGGCGCGCGTCGCCGAGCTGGTCGCAGAACATCACTAGAAAGGGTTTCGAACATGGCTTCCGTGAACAAGGTGATCCTCGTCGGCAACCTCGGCCGCGACCCGGAGACGCGCGCGATGCCGAGCGGCGACTCGATCGCGAACATCCGCATCGCGACCACCGACCGCTGGAAGGACAAGGCGAGCGGCGAGATGAAAGAGGCGACGGAGTGGCACAGCGTGGTCTTCTTCGGGAGGCTCGCCGAGATCGCTTCGCAGTACCTGCGCAAGGGCTCGCAGGTCTACGTCGAGGGCCGTTTGCGCACGCGCAAGTGGCAGGACAAGGAAGGCCAGGATCGCTACACAACCGAGATCGTCGCCGACCAGATGCAGATGCTCGGATCGCGGAGCGGCGGCGCGGGCGAGTCGGTCGCGCGCGAATCGGAGCCCGGGTCCTCGTACTCCGCGGCGCGTCCGGCGGGCGCGAAGAAACCCGCCTCCGCGCTTTCCGAGATGGACGACGACATTCCGTTCTGACGCGCCGGCCGACCCGAGGGGAGGGAACGATGAGGCGAGGAGCGCTTCCCGGCGCCGCGAGCCGGATCGCGGCGGCGGCGCTATTCGCGCTTTCTGCCGCCGAGGCGACAGCGCAACTGTCGGTCGATCCTGAGTCGCCCGATGCAACCCGGGCGCCGCCTGCGCTGACGCCCCGGGACGATCTCGCGCCGCGCGCGGGGTCGCCGCACGACACGCGGGCGCCGGCGGCCCGCGCGCCGTCTCAGGACCAGGGTCCGGCCGCGGCGTCGCCGTATGCGAAGGAGGCGCCGCCCGCGCGGTCGCCCGAGCAGGATCAGGGTCCGGGCGCGACGCGGCCGAATACCGAGCTGCCGCCAGAAGCACTTCAGCGGCCGCGCTTCTAGCCGCACGGCCCTCGCCGCGCGCGGCGATAACGCATCCACGGAGGGACGGCCGCATGGCTTCGGTGAACAAGGTGATCCTCGTCGGCAACCTCGGCCGCGATCCGGAGACGCGCTACACCCCCGGCGGCGACGCCATCACCAACATCCGCATCGCGACGACCGACCGCTGGAAGGACAAGGCGAGCGGCGAGATGAAGGAAGCGACGGAGTGGCACAGCGTCGCGTTCTTCGGCCGCCTCGCCGAGATCGCCGGCGAGTATCTGAAGAAGGGCTCGCAGGTCTACGTCGAGGGCCGCTTGCGCACGCGCAAGTGGCAGGACAAGGAAGGCCAGGATCGCTACACCACCGAGATCGTCGCCGACCAGATGCAGATGCTCGGGTCGCGAAGCGGAATGGGTGATCCCGTTGCGCACGACGACGACGCTGCGCCGCGCACCGGCGGCCGCGCACCGGCGAAGAAACCCGCGCCGACCGACGACGGCGACGTTCCGTTCTAGGCTTGATGGCGGCCCGCGCCGCCGCGGTACGCCGCGCGCCGGACCCCTCGACGCGCGGCCGACGTTCCCCGCTGCAACGAGCGCCTACTTCGGCGCGGGACCTTTCTCGCGGTGCCCGACGAAGTCGTCCATGCTCGCGTCGATCCCGAAAAAGTGGAACAGCGGATCGGACATCGACGGCGGCAGGAAGCGCGCCAGGAACGAGACGCCGACGAACGGCGGCATCAGCAGCCGCTCCTCTTTGGTGCGGATCGCCTCGACGATCCGGTCGGCGACCGCCTCGGGTTTCAGAATCGGCAGGAGATGTGGCCACGCGGTCTTCGCGCCGTCGAACATGCCGGTGTCGATGTAATAGGGACAGACGACGGTCGTGCGCACGTTCGAGCCCATGTGCTTCAGCTCGACGCGCAGCGCCTCGTCGAATCCGAGCGCGGCCGCCTTGGTGGCACAGTAGTCCACCATTTTCGGCACGCCCGCGAGCGCGGCCGACGACGCGATCGTGACCACGTGGCCCGCGTCGCGCGCGAGCATCGCCGGCAGGAACGCGCGGGTGATCCAGAAGAGCGCGAGCGCGTTGATGTCGAAGATGCGCTCGATCTCGGCGTCGCTCGCGTCGAGCAGGAGCTTGCCGGTAACGATTCCCGCGTTGTTCACGAGGATGTCGACGGGACCGACCTCGGCGAGCACGCGCGCCGCCGCCTCCTTGATCGCGGCCCGGTCGCTGACGTCGACCGCGAAGGTCGCGATGCGCTCGCCGCCGAATTCGGCGGTGAGCTTGTCGAGCCCGGCCTGATCGATGTCCCAGGCGACGAGGCGCGCGCCCGCCGCGCGCAGCCGCTCGCCCATCAGCCGCCCGATGCCGCTTGCCCCGCCCGTGACCAGCGCGGTCTTTCCCGCAAAGTCGCTCGCCAACGTTCTTCCTCCCCGTGCCCGCGCGGCTGCAGGCGCTTGTCCCTTGAAATTGCGACGTTTTGGCCCAAATCCCCAGAGGCCGTTCCGGTATAATCCAACGTTTTGCTTCGAGGCTACAACCATGCCGATTTACGAGTATCGCTGCTCGGCGTGCGGGTTCCAGAACGACTACCTCCAGAAGGTCAGCGACCCGGTTCTCACCGTCTGCCCCGAGTGCCACAAAGAGACGTTCGCCAAGCAGCTCACCGCCGCCGGCTTCCAGCTGAAGGGGAGCGGCTGGTACGCGACCGATTTCAAGGGCGCGGGCGCGAAGCCCGCCGCGAAAGCCGAAGGCGAGGCCAAGTCGGACGACGGCAAGTCGGCTGCCGCACCGGCCTGCGGCAGCGGCGCCTGCCCGGCCTCCTCGTGAGGCATCGGGTCACGCGATGAGTCAGGAACAACCGGTGCCGCCGGAGGCGGTGAGCTTTTCGCACCGGCTGCGCCGCTACATCATCGCCGGGCTGCTCGTCTGGGTGCCGCTGGTGATTACGATCTGGGTCCTGAACCTGGTCGTGAGCACGATGGACCAGTCGCTTGCGCTGCTGCCGCAGGGGCTGCAGCCCGAAGCCCTGTTCGGCTTCAAGGTTCCGGGGCTCGGCGTCCTGCTCACGGTCCTGGTGGTGCTCGTCACCGGCGTCGCGGTGTCGAACATCCTCGGCCAGAAGATGGTGGCGCTCTGGGAGGAGGGCCTGAAGCGCATCCCGTTCGTGAACTCCATCTACAACGGGGTGAAGCAGGTCAGCGACACGCTGTTCAAACCGGGGGGCCAGGCGTTTCGCAAGGCGCTCCTCGTCGAGTGGCCGCGCGAGGGCATGTGGACCATCGCGTTTCTCACCGGCGCGCCCGGCGGCGATGTCGCGAGCCACCTGCGCGGCGATTATCTCAGCGTCTACGTGCCGACCACGCCGAATCCGACCGGCGGCTATTTCGTGATGCTGCCGCGCGAGGACGTCATCGAGCTCGACATGAGCGTCGACGATGCCCTGAAGTACATCATCTCGATGGGCGTCGCGACGCCCGCCGCACCGAGGCGCCGCGCCGCCTGATCCCGACGCGGCACGCCGGGGCGCGTGGCGGCGGACGCCGCTCTCAATCCTGAATCCTGAATCCTGAATCCTGATTCCTCGATCCTGAATCCTGAACCGATGCGCACTCACTATTGCGGCCAGGTCACTGCCGCCGACACCGACAAGACCGTCACGCTCTGCGGCTGGGCCCTGCGCCGGCGCGATCACGGCGGCGTGATATTCATCGACCTGCGCGACCGCGAGGGCATCGCGCAGGTGGTCATCGACCCGGACACCCCCGAGGCGTTCGCCACGGCCGAGCGCATCCGCAACGAGTTCTGCCTGAAGGTCGTCGGGCGCGTGCGCCGCCGGCCCGCCGGTACCGAGAACCCGAACATCCCCTCCGGCGCGATCGAGGTGCTCGCCAGGGAGATCGAGATCCTGAACCCCTCGCTCACGCCGCCGTTCCAGCTCGACGAGGAGAACCTCAACGAGAACGTGCGCCTGCAATACCGGGTGATCGACCTGCGCCGCCCGCAGATGCAGAAGAACCTGATGCTCCGCTACAAGGTGGCGATGGCGGTGCGCAAGTACTTCGACGCGAAGGGCTTCGTAGACATCGAGACGCCGATGCTCACCAAGTCGACGCCCGAGGGCGCGCGCGACTACCTCGTGCCCTCGCGGGTGCATCCCGGCGAGTTCTTCGCGCTGCCGCAGTCGCCGCAGCTCTTCAAGCAGCTGCTGATGATGGCGGGCTTCGACCGCTACTACCAGATCGTCAAGTGCTTCCGCGACGAGGACCTGCGCGCCGACCGCCAGCCGGAGTTCACGCAGATCGACGTGGAGACCTCCTTCCTCACCGAGCCGGAGATCCGCTCGATCATGGAAGGGATGGTGCGCACGGTGTTCAAGGAGGTGATCGACGTCGATCTGCCCGACCCCTTCCCGGTGATGACGTTCGCCGACGCGATGCGCGACTACGGCTCGGACAAGCCGGATCTGCGCGTGCCGCTCAAGTTCACCGAGCTCACCGATCTCATGAAGACGGTCGACTTCAAGGTGTTCCGCGCCGCGGCCGACCTGAAGGACGGGCGCGTCGCCGGCCTGCTCATCCCGGGCGGGGGCGAGAAGCTCACGCGCAAGGAGATCGACGACTACACCGAGTTCGTCAAGATCTACGGCGCGAAGGGTCTCGCCTACATCAAGGTGAACGACGCGTCG
>JALOSW010000210.1 GCA_025458245.1 Burkholderiales bacterium | reverse complement strand
GGGCGCTTCTCCGAGACTGTCTCCTTCCCCCTGCGCGGCAGGGGGAAGGTTGGGATGGGAGTGTGGCGCAGGAGCGCTACTTCACCGTGTCGAGCAGACGCCGCAAATGTACCGCCGGGATCGCGTAGGAGATCCCCGAGGGCTGCGAGAGCGCGGCTTCGCGCGTCCCGCGCACGAGCACCATGTTGATGACGCCGATGACCTCGCCGTTGGCCGGGTTGAAGAGCGGGCTGCCGCTGTTGCCCGGATAAGCGGTCGCGTCGAGCTGATACACCTGGAACGGGCCGCTCGAAAGCCGCCGCACGACCTTGGGATCGAGCTGGCTCGCATTTGCGCTCGGCAATGCGATCGGGACAATCGAAGCGATCATCGCGCGGTGCGTCACCGGATACGCGCCGAGGATGTTTCCGATCGGATACCCGGTGAAAAGGAAGGTCTCGCCCTCGCGCACGCCGTCGCCGTCGGCGAGCCGCAGCGCGGGCAGCGGCGGGCCGTTCACCTTGAGCACGGCGAGGTCGTGATCCGGGTCGAATGCGACGCGCGTCGCGGTGCGCCCCTGCACCTGCTTCGTCTCGCCCGGCAGGAGGATCGCGAAATTCTCGAGCTTGTCGGACTCGAGCGTCGCCGGCAGCACGTGCGCATTGGTGACCACGAGCGTTCCGTCGCCGACGACGAAGCCGGTACCGCGAAAGTTGAACGCGGGGTTGCGTGTGGGCAGATGCGTCCCGACCACCACGATCGAGGGCTTGATGCGCTCGATGACTTCCGCGTACTGCGCCCGCGCGTCGGCGGCGGCCAGCGTCGCCAGCGAGAGAGCCGCGAGCGCGACGGTCCGCAGCATTGCTCCGGCCTCGCTAGTAGCGCGAGCCGAGAACCGCGGGAAGCATCGGCGAAGGATCGACCACGCTCGCGTCATAGGGATGCTCCTCGTCTCCGAACCATGCGATCACGCGCTTCACGTAGTCGCGCGTCTCGGGATAGGGCGGGACGCCGCGATACCGGTCGACCGCACCCTCGCCCGCGTTGTAGGCCGCGATCGCGAGCGGAACGCGTCCACGATAGTACGCGAGCAGCCAGCGGAGATACGTGACGCCGCCCCGAATGTTGTCGGCGGGGTCGTACACGTTGCGCACGTTGAACCGCGTTGCCGTCTCCGGGATGAGCTGCATCACCCCGAGCGCGTTCTTCGGCGAGCGCGCACCGGGCTCGAAGTTCGACTCGGCGCGCGCGATCGCGAGCGCGAGCCGCGGGCTCACCGCGTGCTGCGCGGCGACCCTCCGCACCAGTTCCGCGACCTTGCGTTTCTCGGGCGGCAGGCGCTGCACGATCTCCTCGACCGTGAGGCCCGAATCGTCGGACACCTCGCGCCCCAAGCCCGGCGCCCGTGCCACATCGGTGATGCACGAGGGCAGGCGCTCGTCCGGGTCGTTCACGAACCGAAGCGTTCGCTCCGCCTGCGCGTGCCCTTGCGCCGCGGCGCGCCGGAACAGCGCGGCCGCGATCGCCTCGTCGTGCGTGACGCCTCGTCCGTTCGCGAACATCCAGCCGAGCGCGAACTGCGCCTCCGCGTCGCCGAGCCGCGCAGCCTCGCAGTAAAGCGCCGCGGCCTTGACGGGATTCTTCGGAACGCCCTCGCCGTGCTCGTACGCGACCGCCTGCTCGACGAGCGTGCGCGCCGCGCCGGGGCGCTCGGCGTTCAGCGTCTGCGCGAACCCCGCGCCGCTGCCCGCAGCGCAGGCGAGAAAAACCCCGGCCGCGAGGAACGCGCGCCGCGGTGTCGGAGCCGGCAGCTCACGCGTGCGCCTGCGCCGCATGGGTTTTGCCTTGCTGCGTGCCGAAGCGCGCGACGTACCAGCCGATCGCCTCGCGCAAGCCCTCGGACACGGCATGCGTCGGCCGGTAGCCGATCAGCCGGCCGGCCTTGGAAATGTCCGCGAGCGAGTGCCGCACGTCGCCCGCGCGGAACGCACCGTGACTCGCTTGCGCGCCGGCGATCGCCGGGAAGCGCTCGCCGAGCAGATCGCGCAGCATCGCGAAGAGCTCGTTCAAGGTCGTGCGCGCATGCGCCGCGACGTTGTAGACCTGATTGACCGCCGCCGGGTCGGTCGCGGTCGCGGCAAGCAGGTTCGCCTGCACTGCGTTCGCGATGTAGCAGAAATCGCGCGACGTCTCGCCGTCGCCGTTGATCACCACCTGCTCGCCGACGAGCAGCGAACGCACCCAGCGCGGGATCACGGCCGCATACGCGCCTTCCGGGTCCTGACGCGCGCCGAATACGTTGAAGTAGCGCAAGCCGATCGACTCGAAACCGTAGGCGCGCGCGAACACGTCGGCATAGAGCTCGTTCACGTACTTCGTGACTGCGTAGGGCGAGAGCGGCTTGCCGATCTGGTCTTCGACTTTCGGCAGCCCCGGATGGTCGCCATACGTCGAACTCGACGCCGCGTAGACGAAGCGCCGCACGCCCGCGTCGCGCGCCGCGACCAGCATGTCGAGAAAGCCGTCGACGTTCGCGCGGTTCGACGCGATCGGATCGGCAAGCGAGCGCGGCACCGAACCGAGCGCCGCCTGGTGCAGCACGAATTCAGCGCCTTCGCACGCCTTGCGGCAGGTCGCGAGGTCGGCGATGTCGCCCTCGATGAACGTGTGGCGCGCCCAGGCCGCATCGCCCACCGAGCGGCGCACTTCGTCGAGATTCGCGCGATGTCCGGTAGCGAAGTTGTCGAGGCTCGTAACGTGCTGACCGAAGCCGAGCAGCGTTTCGACGAGATGCGAGCCGATGAACCCGGCGCTGCCCGTCACCAGCCAGCGGCGCGGGTTCGCCTTCAGGTCCTTGCCGACTTGGGCGAGCGGATCCATGGCTTCAGAGCCGCCAGACGTTGATGCCGCGCGCCCTGAACGCCGCGGTATCGTGCTGGCATTTCACGTCGACGAGCAGCCCGCCGCCCGCGAGCTTGGCGAGGTAATCGTCGATCGGCCGTGCCTTGAACTCGTCGTGCGCCACCGCGGCGACGATCGCGTTCGCCTTGGGAAGCGCGTCCCACGACTCCAGCTGCACGCCGTACTCGTGGTGCGCCTCTTCGGCGTCGGCGAGCGGATCGTGCACGTGCACCGTGACGCCGTACGACTGCAGCTCGCGAATGATGTCGATCACGCGCGAGTTGCGCAGGTCCGGGCAGTTCTCCTTGAAGGTGAGACCGAGCACGTTCACGTGCGCCCCCTTCACCGAAAACCCGCCGTGGATCATCTCTTTCACCGCCTGCTCGGCGACGTACTTGCCCATGCCGTCGTTGATGCGCCGCCCGGCGAGGATCACCTGCGGGTGATAGCCGAGCATGTCGGCCTTGTGCGTGAGGTAGTACGGATCCACGCCGATGCAATGCCCGCCCACCAGGCCCGGCCGGAACGGCAGGAAGTTCCATTTCGTGCCGGCCGCCTGCAGGACTTCGAGCGTGTCGATGCCGACCTTGTGAAAGATGAGCGAGAGCTCGTTCATCAGCGCGATGTTGAGGTCGCGCTGCGTGTTCTCGATCACTTTCGCGGCCTCGGCGACCTTGATGCTGGAGGCGCGATGCACGCCCGCGGTCACGACGCTCTCGTACATCCTGGCGACGCGCTCGAGCGTGTCGGGCGTGTCGCCGGACACCACTTTCACGATCTTGGTGAGCGTGTGCTCCTTGTCGCCGGGGTTGATCCGCTCGGGCGAATACCCGATGAAGAAATCCTTCTTCCACTTTTTGCCCGAGTGCTTCTCGATCACGGGGACGCAGATCTCTTCGGTCGCGCCGGGATAGACGGTGGACTCGTACACGATGATCGCGCCGGGCTTCAGGTTCCGGCCCACCGACTCGCTCGCGCCGACAAGGGGCTTGAAGTCGGGCTGATGCGCCTCGTCGATCGGCGTCGGCACCGCGACCACCACGAAGTCGGCGTCCTTGAGCGCGGCCGCGTCGGACGTGACGGTGAGCTGCTTCGCCGCCTTGAGATCCTCGGTCGAAACCTCGCCCGTGGGATCGACATGCCTGCGATAGGCGGCGATCTTGGCCTCGGAGAGGTCGAAGCCGATGGTCTTGTGCTTTTTGCCGAACTCGACGGCAAGCGGAAGGCCTACGTACCCGAGGCCGATGACTGCGACGGTGGTCATGCTTTCTCTTCTTGGTTAAAAC
>JALOSW010000209.1 GCA_025458245.1 Burkholderiales bacterium | reverse complement strand
CGGAAGAGCGACGTGTAGGACGCGCGCACGTACAGCTCCTCGAAGGCGAGGGCGGTGGTCGTGCCGTCCTTTTCCTTGACGCTCAAGCCGCGGATCGTCGCGGACGGCGCGAACGGGTTGATCGACACCTTCTCGATCGTGGTGGCGCGCCCGAGCTCGCGGGTGAGGATTTCCTCCGCCTTCGACTTCACGATCGGCGGTGCGACCAGGAACCCGAGGATCGCGACGAGGGCCAGGATCCCGAGGATCCACAGCAGGACTTTGGTCAGGCGCTTCGAGAGCGGGATGGCAGGTTTCGGGGCTTGCATGATCGCGAGGCGTTCGCGCGCCGACGGACGACGCCCATGAACGTTACCGCCCGAACATGTCCGCGTCTACTCTCCCCGGACGGTCAGATTCAGATCAGAACCTCGGCCGGCACCAGGACGCTGCCCTCCATCAGCCGGCGCGCGGTGCGGCGCATGATCGCCTTCTCGGCGACCCACCGATCCCCCCTCTGCACGACGGTTGCGCCGACCTCGAGGCGGCCGGCCGGGTGGCCGATGCGGATGGGCTCGCCCGGCGGCGTGTCGCGCTTGACCGCCGCGACCACGGTGCCCGGCAGCGCCGCGGCGACCGCCGCCGCGACCGATCCCGTGCCGGTGAACGCGTGGTGCAGCCGGCCCATCGACAGGATGCGGGCAGCGACGTCGATGTCGTCCGCGCCCAGTGTGCTGCCGGTGCTCGTCTCGTAACTCGCGGGCGGCGCGACGAACGCGATTTTCGGCGTCGCCGGACGCGTCGCCGTCGCGTCCGCCGCGGTCGCGGCGAGGCCCATGGCGACGGCGCCCGCGGCGCGAATCGCTTCCAGTCGCGCGAGGAGGTTCGCATCGCCGTCGATCGCCGGAGCCTGCTCGGTTGCAGTGAGCCCGATGTCGGCAGCGCGCACGAACACGGTCGGATTGCCCGCGTCGACGAGCGAGGCCTCGATCTCACCGACGCCCGCGACGCGCAGTCGATCGATCGTCCGCCCCGTGGGGAGCAGCGCGCCGCCGCCCGCGCCGCCGGGATCGAAGAACTCCACGCGGATCTCCGCGCCCGGGAACGGCACGCCGTCCATGCGGCAATCGCCCGACACGAGGGGCGCACCGCCGCGCGTGGGCACGTGGGCGACGATCCGCTTCGCGGTGTTCGCTTGCCAGATGCGCACCACGGTGATGCCCTCGCGCGCTTCGACGAGGCCTTCCTCGATCGCGAACGGTCCGACCGCAGCGACCAGGTTGCCGCAGCTCCCCGACCAGTCGACGACCGGCGCGTCGATCGCCACCGCGCCGAAAAGATAATCGACGTCGCAGTCGGGTCGCGCGGAGCGGGAGACGATCACGACCTTGCTGGTGCTGGACGTCGCCCCGCCCAGGCCGTCGATGTGCCTGCGATACGGGTCGGGACTGCCGATCGCGCGCAACAGGACGCGATCGCGCACGGCGGCATCGCCCGGCAGCGCGTCGCCGCGAAAGAAGAGTCCCTTGCTGGTGCCGCCGCGCATGAGCGCCGCGGGAATGCGGATCTGGTGCATGAGCGTCTCGCGGAAAAGCCGCGCCGACTATACCGCGTGCGCCGCGCCGGCCGAGTCGGCGCCGTCGCGGATGCGCTAAGCTCGGCCGGCAGGAACCCGGGGAAGGAGGCAGGAGATGTCGCAGATCGCCGAGGGCACCGTGCTCTGGACGCCGTCGCGCGAGCGGCGCGCCGCGTCGGGACTCGCGCGGTACATGGACTGGCTCGCGACCACGCACACGCTGCAGTTCGATTCCTACGACGCGCTCTGGCGCTGGTCGGTCGAGCACCTCGATTCGTTCTGGGCGTCCGTGTGGGCGTACCTCGACGTTCGCGCCTCGGCGCCTTACCAGCGCGTCCTGTCGTCGCGGCGCATGCCGGGCGCGCCCGGCGTGACGGCGGTGCCGAAGTGGTTCGAGGGCGCGCGGCTCAATTACGCCGAGCACGCGTTCCGCCGGACGTCGACCGCGCATCCGGCGATCATCTCGCGTTCCGAGATCCGTCCGACCGCGGAGCTGTCGTGGTTGCAGCTCGCTCGCGATGTCTCGGCGCTCGCGGGCTGGCTTCGCGGCGCCGGCGTGCAGCCGGGCGACCGGGTGATCTCGTACACGCCGAACATTCCCGAGACGGTGATCGCGCTGCTCGCCTGCGCGAGCATCGGCGCGATCTGGTCGAGTTGTTCGCCCGACATGGGCAGCGGCGCGGTCCTCGACCGGTTCCGGCAGATCGAACCGAAGGTGATGTTCACGGTCGACGGGTATCGCTACGGCGGCAAGGATTTCGACCGGCGGCCCGTGGTGGCCGAGATCGCCACGGCGTTGCCGACGCTGGAGCGCGTCGTGATGGTGCCCTACCTCGACGCGAGCGCGGCTCCCACGGGGCTGCCCGGGGCGATCCCGTGGCGCACGGCGATCGCGGAGGAGGCGCCGCCACGATTCGAGCAGGTCGCCTTCGATCATCCGCTCTGGGTGGTCTACTCGTCGGGCACGACCGGATTGCCGAAGGCGATCGTGCACGGCCACGGCGGCATCCTCGTCGAGCACCTGAAGACGATGATCCTGCAGCACGACATGCATCCGGGCGAGCGCTTCTTCTGGATGTCGTCGACGGGCTGGATCGTCTGGAACGGCCTCGTGAGCGGCCTGCTCGCGGGCTGCACCATCGTGCTCTTCGACGGCAACCCGGCGTGGCCCGACCCCCGCGAGATCTGGCGCTTCGTCGCGGAGATCGGGGCGCACCACTTCGGCGGCGGCGCGGCGCTCTTCACCGGCGGCCTCAAGGCGGGCATCGAACCCGTCCGCGAGGTCGACCTTTCGGCCTTGCGCTCGATCGTGTCGACCGGCTCGCCGCTCACCGCCGACGTGTACGAGTGGATCTACGCGAAGGTGAAGGCGGACGTGTGGCTCAACTCGATCAGCGGCGGAACCGACGTCTCGACCGGCTTCGTCGGCGGTGCGCCGATCCTGCCGGTCACCGCCGGCGAGATGCAATGCCGGTGCCTCGGCGTTGCGGCCCGCGCGTTCGACGAGCAGGGCCGCGAAGTGACCGGCGAGGTCGGCGAGCTCGTCATGACCGAGCCGATGCCGTCGATGCCGGTGTTCTTCTGGAACGACCCCGGGGGCCGGCGCTATCGCGAGAGTTATTTCGAGACCTACCCCGGCTACTGGCGGCACGGCGACTGGATCCGGATCACCGACCGCGGCACCGCCGTCATCTACGGCCGTTCCGACACGACCATCAACCGCTACGGCATACGGATGGGAACGGCCGAGATCTACCGGGCGGTCGAGGAGCTGCCGGAGATTCTCGACAGCCTCGTGGTCGATCTCGAGTATCTCGGGCGGCCGTCGTACATGCCGCTGTTCGTCGTCTTGCGACCCGGAGTGGTGCTCGACGCAGCGCTGGCCAACCGCATCAAGGCGCGCATCCGCGAGCGCGCTTCGGCGCGCCACGTCCCGAACGACGTGTTCCAGGTGAGCGAAGTGCCGCGCACGCTCACCGGCAAGAAAATGGAGCTGCCCGTGCGCAAGCTCCTGCTCGGCGCCGCGGCCGAGAAGGTGGCGAGCCCCGACGCCATGGCGAATCCGGGGAGCCTCGCGTACTTCGCCGAGTTCGCACGGAAGCTCAACCCCGGGTGATGTCTCCGCCGACGCAGATGCGGTAAAGTGAAATGGTCGGCAGCAAAGGAACGATCATGGCAGTGGACGAAGGCACGGCGCGCAAGGACGTGAATCTCGACGAGGTGGCGCGGCTCGTCGATGCGCTCGAGCGCGATCTCGCGAAGGTCAAGGAAGGACAGGGCGACGTGGCGACGCTGCGCGCCGAGGTGGAGGCTCTGCGCGGCGTGCTCGAAAGCGAGGCGCCGCACGAGAGCGGACTTCACGAACGGCTCGGCAACGTGCGCACCGCACTGGAGAACCTCGGCGACGAGCTCGCGGTCGACACGATCGGCGTCGGCCAGTACATCGTCAGCATCGGCCGCATGCTCGGCCTGGGCTGATCGTTCGGCGGCGCGCGCCGCGGGCCGGGGCGCTATTTCGTGCCGAACAGGCGGTCGCCGGCGTCGCCCAGGCCGGGCACGATGTACCCGTGCGAGTCGAGGTGCGAGTCGACCGCGGCGGTGTAGACGTCCACGTCCGGGTGCTCGCGGTGGAAG
>JALOSW010000208.1 GCA_025458245.1 Burkholderiales bacterium | reverse complement strand
CGTCCGCAGGTTGCGCACGCTCGTCGGCGACGCGATGTTCGCGATCAGCACGCCCTCCCGGCCGTGCGCGCAGAAGACTTCCTTGGGCGACACGTTGGGTGTGCCGTTCGCGTCGACGGTGGCGAGCCAGCAGAGGACGCTGCGGCGGATGAAGTCGAGGACGTCGTCGGTGAGCATGGTCGCGCGCGATGGCAGGACGAATCGAGGTGCAGACGCCGCTTACTTCGTCGCCCCGGGTTCCGCAGTGGAAGCCGGCCCGTGAATCCTTCCGGAATGTCGAAGAAACCACTCCGCGACGACCAGGTTGGGTACCCAGCAGAGCCACGCCACCGCGGGATAGGCCAGTCCGAACGGGACGCCCGATGCGACCGCTGCCGGAAGCCACAGCCTGAGCGTCACGGCCGCGAACGCGAGCGCGAAGTTCCGCACCATCCAGCGCCGGTGGGCAACGACGTCCCGCGCCCGAATGGCGAGATAGGCGCGCAGCCCGGTGTAGAGCCAGCCGACCGCGAGTGCGGCAAAGCCGAGCTTCGATACGACGCCGCCGAAGGCGAACGCGGACATGTAGAGACCGGCGAGGCCGCCGACCAGGACACCCGAGCCGAGATAGACGCGGCCCATCCATCGATGCAACGCCGGACGACGGGAGCGAAGCTTCGCGGAGAATTGGAACGGCCCCAGCGCGAGGGCAGCTACGGACGCGAAGACATGCGCATAGATCGCTCCCCGATGCGCCACGAAGGCCGCGCGCATGTCGGGGTGCACGGCGCTGCCCAACGGGAATAACCCGTAAGCGACTAGCGCGTACCCCGCCACGCCGAGCGAGAGCAAGGCGAGGGTTACGTAGCTCGCGCGTTGCATTTCTCAGGCGAAGACAGCGTGGCAGCGTCCCGCGTCGTCATCGCCGATCCAGACGGCTGCGAAAGGGTTGCGGGCGCGCCCTCGCAGCCGCTCGCCTCACTCCTCCGGCGGCCGCGCACGGTCACAGCCCGAGCTCCGCGTCGGTCGCGCCGTGCTCGTACTTGTTCTTCGGCGGCCATGGCCGCAGGCGCCATTCGGGCTCGAAGGCGAACGACGACTTCTCGCGCCCGGGCAGCAGCGCACCGTTGCCCGCGCCCTTGGCGTAGTCGTAGTAGAGCTTCACGATCTCCTCTTTGGTGACCTGCTGCACCGCCGGGTGCGCGAGGCAGGCATCGACCCACGCTTGCACGCGCGCGTAGCGCCCGTCGGCGGGCAGCGCGAAGTCTTCGTAGTACTCGAGGAACCAGAACCGCATGAATAGCGGCGTGAAGACCGCTTCCGCCCACCCGAATTGCTCGAACAGGAACGCCCCGCTCGGCGCGTGCTCCGAGAGGAAATCGTTCAGCTTCGCGTACTGGGCGAGCATGCCCGTGCGCAGCGTGTCGCGGCGCGCACGGTCCTGGTTCATCACCCAGACGTAGCCCTGGGTGCAGAAATCGCCCTCCAGCCGCGTGAGCATGCTCTCGACGGCGCGCCGGTAGGGGTCGCGCTGCGCCACCGGACGCTCGGGATAGAGCGCGTCGAGATACTCCATGATCACCAGGCTTTCCTTGATGACGTGTCCGTCGGAGGTCTCGAGGATCGGCAGCGCCGTGGTGCCGCGCGTCTTCTGCAACAGCCAGTCGGGTCGGGGCTGGGTGACGTCCACCACGCGGAATTCGACCTCGTCGCGGCGTCCTTTCAGCGTGAGCAGGATCTCCAGCCGCTGGCAGAAAGGGCAAACGGGGATGTGATAGACGGCCGGTCGGATCATCGCGGTTCGCGTTCAGCCGGGAATCTCGGCTTCGACCAGCTTGGCGAGCAGCCCGAGCGACTCCTGCCAGCCGAGGTAGCACGACTCGGGCGGGATGACGTCCGGGATGCCCTCCTGCACGATGCTCACCTCCGTGCCGCAGGACACGGGCGCGAGCGACACGGTCGTCTGCATCTCGCCGGGAAGGTTCGGATCCTCGAAGACGTCGGTGTAGCGGAGCTTCGCGCCGGGCACCAGCTCGAGATACGTGCCGCCGAACGCGTGGCTCTGCCCGTTCGAGAAGTTGGTGAATGCCATGCGGAAGGTGCCGCCCACCCTGGCATCCATGTGATGCACCTTGCACGTGAAGCCGTTCGGCGGCAGCCATTTCGCCATCGCATCGGGGTCGAGGAACGCGCGGTAGACGCGCTCGGCCGGCGCACGGAGAACGCGGTGCAATCTGACTGTGTTCGTGGGCATGGTTCTCTCTCGCTTGCGAAGCGGGAGCTGACGGCGCGAGTCCGCCGGTGCGGACCTGCCAACCCCCTCGACTCCGCGCGCCCCGATGCGGCCGTGCGGCCGGAACCGCAACGATGCCACAGCTTCGCGCGGCGATGCGTGCTCACAGCATCACTGGATCGGGAGCCGTCTTCGTCCCCTCGACGAATGCGTAGACCGCAATGCCGAAAGCGACACTCGGATCGAGCACCGATGCGCATTGCCGTATCAGCAGCGCCGCTGCCACGGCAGCGGCTTCCGCGGCTTCCTTGCGCGAGAGGCCATGCCGGACACTGATGTCCGTGAACGACGGCTCGAGCAGGCGCTGCGTTTCCAGAAAACCGAGCAGCGGCCGATGCTCGGGTCCGGGCGCATTGCCGAGGGCCTCCTCGTCCAGCGCGACCCCGAGGTGCGACAGCACGCCGCTCAGCACCCCGACGAGTCGTGGGCCCTCCTCGTTCGCCTGTTGCGACAGGACGGCTTGACCCGGTTCGATGCCCGTCGCGGCATAGCCGAACGACCTGAAGAGGAACGTTCCGGCCATTCTTGCCGCGCCTGCGACGACTGTTTCGGCGTGTACGCCGCGCTCCATAGTGAGGGCCCCGATCGCCTGGTCGGCGAACGCCTGGGCGGCCTCGATCTGCTGCTGCGTCAGCGAACTCATCCCGATCTCCCTGCCGCGTGGGAGCGTCCCGCCCGAAGAGCCCCTTGCCCCGGGCGCCGGCTCGCGCGCGGCATGAGCATGCTGCTCTCCCGGCGTTCTCGCCGCAACGATCGCGGGCGGCTAGATCCGGTCCGCGAGCCTCGCGCGGATCCGCCCGATGGCATCGCCCATCGCCTCGTCCGCGTCGCTCTCGATGTACGCGAGATAGCTTCCGAGGACACGCCACTGCCGCGCGGTGTAGGGCGTCTTCGGCGACCAGCGGTGATCCGAGTCGAGCGCGAAGAGCAGCGCCTCGGTGTAATCGGATCGAGGCGCGTCGATCGACCGTAATAGCCATGCCGGCAGGTAGTACTGCTTCGACTCGTCCGAGAGCAGCGGGAGATCCCAGCGATGCCGATCGAGTACCGCGTCGGGAACGCTCGCGGGCTCATGCGGATGCAGTGCATCGCGAAGCTCGTCGCACTCGTCGCAGGCGTGCGGCGTGATCTCGTCGAGCGCAGGCCGCGGCGCCTGCCGGAACGCGGCGATCACTTCCGTTCTCAGCGGTTCGCGATCCACGGCCTGGGCGGAGTCATCGCACGGCGCGGCGCGCAGATCGGGTGCGCGGAACTCGTGGTCGCATCACGCGGCTACAGGCGAAACACGGACACGAGAACCAGGAGCGCGAGCTGTGCCAGCGGCAGAACCAATGCGAGCAGCAGTATGCGGCCGACGTAGCCCTTGCCCGGATTCCTGTGGTGCGTGCGGATCATCACCAGGTTGGCTATCGCCGTGGCCGGGATGCCGATCACCGCGAACAGCATCGCGCCGAGGCCGACGAACGAGCCGCCCCCGGCACTGGCCGAGATGATCGCGAACGAGAACAAGGCCTGAAACAGGAGAACGCCACCAACGCCTATCAGATAGCTCAACGGGAACTCCTGCTCGAGGCATTCATCGTAAACCGCAGCCCGCGCGCTCGGAAACCATGCACCACGCGAGTCGGCAGCAGTTGAACTTTAAGGCTTTGCGGCCGCGCCGACCGCTGGGTCGCGACGGCGCTCGTGTTGATGGCTGCGCCGGCTGCGCGTGAAGCCGCACGCCAAGCACTGCCGACGCACTGTCAGCCTGCGCGCGCCGCCTTCGCGCGCGTCGGGTTCAGCGAATCGTTCGGCCGCGAGCGGCCAAGCTTCTTCCTGCCCTTCCCGGACGCCGCAGCACTCATCAGTCGGCGGAAACTCGGGCATTCCAGATGGCTCGGCGCGGGGCAGGCCGCGGCGTGCCGCAGCCCGTCGCGCATGGC
>JALOSW010000207.1 GCA_025458245.1 Burkholderiales bacterium | reverse complement strand
TGTCTTGGGGCGAGCCCCGTCAGACCGGTTACTTTGCGTCCCCAGCTTTCACTGGGTTTGCCATTTTTCAGGTGTTGTGCGACGGAGCCTAAACGCGAAAAACGCCACGCGCAAGATATATGGCGTGAAGTATGTCACTGCCGCCCGAAAAGCAAAGCGCCACGGACTTGTCCGTGGCGCTTCGATGCGAGTGTCGAAAGTCAGGCAGCGCGGCGGCGTCGGGCAAGAGCGACACTGGCGAGCGCCACGCCGAGCAGCGCGAGGCTCCCGGGCTCGGGCGTCTCGCTCGGCGGCACGCCGTCTCTCGAGTATTCGACGTCATGCGAGAACGGCGCCTTGGCGAGCGCGGTCGTACACGTGGGTATCTCGCCACCACCGCACTTTTCTCCGTAAACATACAGATCGAAATGCAGACCGCTTACGTCGTTCTTCACGAGCTGGGTCGCGTCGATCACGTACTTTTGGAAATACATGAAGTCCTGCCCCACCGCCGCAGGCGTTGGCCCCGTTCCCGGCGTGTCGGCGGTGTTGTACGGCACCGCCTTGTTAGCGGCGCCGAAGGTGAACGTGCGCTCGAGAAAGTAGGTCGGGAAGATGCCGTGCGCCGGAAGGAGATCGGGCGTCCCAGGACAAGTGCCCTGACAGGCCATGTTGCCGGTCACGTTGATCTGGTCACCATTGATGGTGAACGACCCGTAGTCCGTGGGTGTCTGGGTCCCCGGAACGACTGCGATCGACAGGTTGAACGTGTCTCCGAACTGCGGATCGAAGTCGTTCCCGCCGTTGTCCCCGCCCGGATAGAAGTACGCATACAGGTCGAACTTGGCCTGCGTCGCGTAGATCGTTTCATCGGTGCCGCCGACGTAGACGCCCGGCACGGCGTCGAGCTGGAGCTTCGGAATAGCCATCGCCGACGCCGTTGCCGCCGCGCACAGGACGGCGACGATCGCTTGAGCACGTTTCGGGCCGCTGAAAAGATCCTTGAACATTTTTGTTTACCCCCGGTTGTCCGCTAATGAACAACGCCGCATCGCAATGCGTATGCAAGAACCGGGCCGACTAAACGTCAAGCGCACTGCATTGATTCAATTAGGAAAAAATATTCCGTCTCGGGGCGTCGTAAGAATTCCCGACAACGGCGGGAGACCTTTGTCCGCCGTGTTGACGTTCTTGTAACAGATTGGAATACATATGTCGGCACATGCCGATTGTCGGCGCGACGAGACTCGCGCCACGCGCGGCAGGCGCAGCGCTTCACCGCGCGTGCTTGCCGACGTCCCATCCGCCAGCCGCGAGAAAGCGCTCGCCGACGTCGGCCGCTACGGGCTCTAGCGGCGTCGCCATGGCGTCGTTCCACCGGTTGAGAAAACCGAAAAGCGCGACGACGCCGAGGATCTCGACGATCTGACCGTCGCTCCAATGCGCGCGCATCGCGGCGAACAGCTCGTCCGTGACGTCGTTCGGCTGCGACGCGGCAGCAAGCGCGAAGTCGAGCGCAACGCGCTCGGCCTCCGTGTAGAGCCCCGAGGTGCGGTACTCCCAGACCGCGGCGAGCTTCGCGTCGTCCACGCCGAAGTTCTTCGCGCCGAGCGCGGTGTGGGCCATGCAGTAGCGGCAGCCCGCTGCCTTGCTCGCGACGTGCCCGACGAGACGGCGGAAACCGAGATCCACCTCGCCGTCGGGGTCCATCACGGCACCGTTGAGCTGCGCGAATGCGCGGACCAGCTTCGGCCGACGCTGCATCGTGAGGACGGAGTTCGGCGTGAAACCGAGGGTGCCGAGAAAGAAGCGGAAGTGATCCGCGAGCTCGGGCGTCGCATCGATCGGCAGCGGTTCGAGTCTTGCCATGGAGCCTCCGTTCGCGCCGGCGCCACGAGGCGCGCAGCGCTTCGTCGATCACGCCGCGGCTGCGCGGGCTGCGTAGAACTCCTGCCACCAGCGGCGCGCCTCGTCGCGATGCCAGGGATGCGTCGCGAGGACTGCGGTCAACACTTCGATCACTTCGTCCGCGCTCTGCGGCCGCTCGCGCGGATCTTTGGCCAGGAGCTTTGCGACGAGATGGTCGAGCTCGGCCGGGATGGCCGGTCCGGCGAGCGCCGCAACCCTGGGGGGAGTCGACTCGAGAATCTCGCGCTCGAGGTCGATGGCGGTCGCCGCTGTGAATATCGGCCGGCCCGCCAGCAGGTTGAACGCCAGCGCACCCACCGAGTAGAGATCGGTGAGGGCATCGGCCACGGCGGGATTGCCGATCCGTTCGGGGGCCATGTAGAGCGGCGTCCCGAGCACGCGAGCGTACTGCGTGATGTCGCGCGTGTCGGCGCTGTACAGGTCCTTCGCCAGACCGAAGTCGAGCACCTTGACGACGTCGTAGTCGCCGCCCCGCTGGCACAGCATGACGTTCTGCGGCTTGATGTCACGGTGGATGAGGCCTTGGCCGTGCGCTTCACGCAACGCCTCGCAGACGCGCTTGAGCACATGGGCGGCACGGCCGGGCGGCAGTGGCCCGTCGCGCTCCACGAGCTCGGCCAAAGTGACGCCATCCAGGTATTCCATCGCGTAGTAGAAGCTGCCGTCGCGCGCGCGGCCGAAGTCGTAGATCTCGATGGCCGACGGGTGGGTAAGCCGGCTCGCGAGCTGCACCTCGCGCTCGAAGCGCGCAACCACCTCGTCTGCAGTCATGTGCGGCTTGAGGATCTTCACCGCCGTCGGGCGCTTCAGCAGCGCGTGCGTCGCCCGGTAGACGGTCGCGGCGCCGCCCTCGCCGATTCGCTCGCCGATGCGATAGGGACCGAGGTGCCGCCCTTCCCGCCAGGCCCGCTCCGCGAACAGCCACGAGAGGACAGCAACTCCGACCCCGATCATCGCGAGCGCGAGCACGGCCCAGAATGCGAAGGTCAGGTACCGCAGCGGCGCGTACGCCTCGGTGGCGCCGACTTCGACGCCGATGCCGATGCCGTGGTCGGGCAGCCATCGCCAGGCGCCGACGACCTCGACGCCCCGGTAGTTCCGATACGGCTCTACGAGCACGCCGCGGTGGGCGCCCGGATCGGTCATCATGCCCCCGGTGATCGCGGCTTGCGCGAGCGCAGTCAGGGGCCGCGGGGATGTGGCGCTCTGTCGCGGTTCGCCGTCGGTGTCCTCGGGATCACCGGGATCGCGAAGCAACGGCCGCCCGGAGAGGTCGCCGTGCGCGGCTCCGTTACGAGGAACATCGCTCGCGAACCGGCTTTCGGAGAGCATGCGGCCGTCGCGATCGAACGCGTACGCTTCGCCGCTCGCGCCCAGCGACGCGGTGCCGAGAATCGCCGAGAAGCGCGCATCCGCGTAGACGCCGAACCCGAACGCGGCGACCGCCTCACCCCGGTCGTCGCCGATGGGCGCCATGAACCAGACGATCGGACGCGGATAGGCCACGACCGGGGAGTTGAGGAGACGCTCTTCTTCCGCGCGCGGCGCGAGAAATTCGGCACGACCTGCGAAGACGGGCGCGAGGTCTTTCGCGACGTCGGGACCGACGTAGAGCCCCACGTAGTCCGGTACGAGCGAAGCGACGATCTCCCCCGAGCGATCGACGGCCTTCACGGCAACTCGACGGTTGTCGGCGAGCAGCGGCGCCAGGGCCTCGAGAAGCCGCCCACGCGCCGGCGCCTCGCGCAGCGCAGCCGGGCTCGCTCCGGCACGCGCCATGGCGCTGAGTTCGACGACGGCATCGCGTACGACGGGATCTCGCGACCACTGCTGCGCTTCGGTGCGGTTCTTCTCGATCCACGCATCGATCGCGACGGCTTCGGAATCGACGAGCGTCTGCAGACTCGTCGCACGCAACTCCCGCAACGAGTCTTTCACGCCCCGATACACCCACACGCCGAGCCCGATGGTCAGGACGAGCACGATGACGACGGCCTCGACGCGCCGTGCCGGCGTGTCGAGCAGAACAAGGAGCGGCGAGCCGCGAGGCCTCGCCGCGCCCGCGGGCGCAGCGCGCTCTCCTTCGGCTCCGGGGATGAGGCCAGTCATGACCCATCATAGCCCACCGCTTGCGTCATCGCACGGGTTCGTGATCGTGAGCGATCTGCTCTGTGGGATCGGTGTGGGGGTGTGTTTTTGGGGGTGTAGAGACGCCAAAGCCCCCGGAGGGGGAATTCCGGGGGCTTGGTCTTTTTGTAGGGGTGCCTGGCGGTGACCTACTTTCGCGCGGGCTACACCGCACTATCATCGGCGCGGCGTCGTTTCACGGTCCTGTTCGGGATGGGAAGGCGTGGTTCCGACGCGCTATGGCCACCAGGCAATTCGGTGGTGCGCGGCGCGCTTGGTACGCAAGAGCGGGCAAGCACGCCGCGGGCAGGTTCTGGAGTGAAGTGTGGTGTGGATCGAACGTCCGGGTGATCGAATGCGTGAGGCAAGAGGGCAGGTCCTGCTTCATCGGTGCAGTCCAGCATGCGTGCGCGAACGACGCACGCGCAGGGATTGCGATTTTCGCGCTTGCGCGCTTGCTCAAGGGGCAGGAGCCTCTGCGGAGGCTCGCCTTGGCAAGGCGCTTGCGGTTATAGGATCAAGCCGCACGGGCAATTAGTACTGGTTAGCTTCGGGCATTACTGCCTGTCCACACCCAGCCTATCAACGGGATGGTCTGTCCCGACCCTTCAGCGTGATCAAGTCACGGGGAGGTTTCATCTTGGGGCGCGCTTCCCGCTTAGATGC
>JALOSW010000065.1 GCA_025458245.1 Burkholderiales bacterium | reverse complement strand
GAGCACGGTGATGTCCGAGTCGGTCGCGGACCAGCCGAGCCTTACGCCGGTGAGCGTGACCGCCTGGCTGAACGAGAACAGGATCGCGTCGTAGCGCTGATTGCTGTCCATCGAGTGCTCGCTCGACGCGCCCTCGACGTTGTCGACGGACCCGCCGTCGGTAGCGGTTCCGTTGTTGTTGACCGTGTACGCGTCGCGGTTGATCACCCCGAGACCGTTCGTACCCCACGTCGCGAGGTAGGCCGACCGCAAGTAGCCCGTCGTCGATGCCGTGTCCGGGTTCGTCCCGCCGGTGTTCGAGATTGCCGACGCCGACACCGTGGGCTGGCCAATGGAGAGCGCGTTCGAGGCCGTCCGCGTATTGCCCCACGGGCAGGCGCCCGAGCTGGTGCACGAATGGTTGGAGCCGGCCGTGAACTGCCACTCCCAAGCGGCGAACGCCGACGTCGATAGCGTCAGCGCGACGGCCGCGAGAGCGGCATGCCCCGCCGCGGTCCTTTTCGTTTTCATTGTTTACCCCCGGTTTCCCCGTTGTCCCCTGAACACAGCAAGTGTCGTGCCGGTGCCGTATTAACCATTCAGAATTAGAGAGTTAACACACTGATCACAATTGCCCAGGCCGCGACTGTAAACCCTGCCGACAGCCCCTATCGCGCGTCCAGCGCCTTCGCCAGCGTGCGCGCCTCCGCTTTCCCGTCGAACTGTGCGTCGTCGGCCAGTGCCGGCTCCAGTTCCCGCCGCGCCTCTTCCTTGCGCCCCGCCTTGGCAAGTGCGACCGCGAGGTGGTAGCGGATCTCGGGGTTGGCGGGATCGCGAAGCCGCGCGTCGCGAAGGTGTCGCAAGCCCTTGTCGAGTTGGCCCTGCTCGACCAGAAGCCATCCCAGCGTGTCCTGGACAGCCGGCGAATTAGGCGCGAGCTTGTAGGCGCTCTCGGCCACGTCGAGCGCCTTCGGATCCTTCTGCCGCGCCAGGATGTTCGCGAGATTGTTCAGGATGGCGGCGTCCTCACCCTGCGCCTTCACGATCTGCTCGTACGTGGCGCGCGCCGCGACGAGGTTTCCCGCACGCAAGTGGCTCTCGGCGAGCGCGCGCATCGCGATCGTGTCGCCAGGATGGGCCTTCAGCCAGGTCTCGAGCGACTCCGTGGCCTGTTTGGTGTTGCCCGACATCACGATGGCCCGGTAGAGCCGGATCGCGCCATCGGTGCTAGGCGCCTTCGCGAGCAAAGTCCGATAGTTCGTCGCGGCCTCGGTGAAGCTCTTGCGCGCCATCGCTGCGTCGCCGAGCAGCCGATACCCCGCCGGATCGTTCGGCGCCCGCGCGACGATCTGCTTCGCGCGCTGCTCCGCTTTCGCAGTCTCGCCGCTCGCGAGGTCGACTTCGGCGGCCAGCACTTGCGCGGCCGCGTAGTCGGGGCTCGCCGCGAGGGCTTTCTCCAGGCTGAAGCTCGCGCTGCGGGTGTCGTTTGCCTGCAACTGGAGCCGTGCCGCCTCCGTGAGCATCGCCGGGTCGTAAGCCGCGACCCGCGCCATCTGCGCGAGCGTCGCCTGCGCGAGCTTCTCGTTCCCGACCGCGATGTAAGCGCGGCCGAGCGCGCCCAAGGCCTCGGCGTTATCGGGCACCGCGGCGTTCACGTCTTTCGCGAGGTCGAGCGCTTTCTGCGCTTCGCCGCGCTCGATGTACAGATCGACGAGCAGCGTTCCGCCGCGCGCGTCGCGTCGATTGACCGCATGCAGCTTTTCGAGCCACCGAACCGCGTCGTCGCGCCGCCCCGCGCGCAACTCCGCGCTCGCGAGCTCGTACATCGCCGCGGCATTGTTCGGCTGCGCTTTCAGAATCCCCTCGAGGCGGGCGCGTGCGGCAGCCGCGTTGCCCTCGGTCGAGTCGAGCCGCGCGAGGTTGAGCTGCGCCGGAAGGAACGTCTTGTCGATTTTCGCGGCCTGCTCGTACGCCGCTCGCGCGCCCTTCATGTCGCCCGCGGCGCCGCGCGCCGTGCCGAGCAGATTCTGGGCGGCGGCGTTGCCGGGATCCGCCTTTGCAACCGCCTCCGCCACGTGCGCCGCCTTCACCGCTTCGCCGCGCTTGAGATGCAGCAGGGCCAGCGCGAACCCGGCGCGCCCTTGCGTGGGATCGCCTTTGAACGCGCGCTCGAGATGCGCGGTGGCGATGTCGCGCTGGCCGAGCCCTAGCAGGCTGAGCCCGAGCGTGGCCTCGACCGATGGGGCGTTTCCGCTCGCCTTCAGGGCGCGGTCGAGATACCCGCTCGCCGTGTCGTACCGCCGTTTGCCCATATACGCGGCAGCCATGAGTGCGAGCGCGTTCGGATCGTTCGGCGCGGCCTTGAGCGCCGGTTCGAGCACGTTGATGGTGCCGGTCGTGTCGCCTTGCGTCAGCAGGATCGAGGCCAGCAGCTTGCGGGTGCCGATGCTGCGCGGATCGGCCTTGAGCGCCGCCTCGAAATAGTCCCGCGCCTTTTGGAGCTGGTTGAGTCCGTAATGGCCCATTCCCCCCAGGAGGAGGAGCTGAGGCGCGCGCCGCTGCAGCACCTCTTTCGGGATCGGGTCGACGGCCCGGGTGAGCTTTCGAAGCGCGTCCTCCGCGCCGATCCGATCGCCTTTGCGGCTCAGATACACGGCCCGCAGATACAGCGCGCGGGGCTCGTCCGGATTCTCTTTGGCGAAGTAATCGACGTCGCTCTGCGCCTCCGCGTCGCGTCGCAAATCGAGAAGCAGCGAAAGCCGTGCGAGCCGCGCTTCCGTCAAGGCGTCCGAGAACCGCGCATCGCCCGCAAGCGCCTTCGAATATGCCGCCAGCGCGGCATTGGAGTCCCCGGTCGCCTGCGCCAGCGAGCCCTTGAGATTCCAGACGCGCGGGTCGGTCGGCGCGATCGCGAGCGCCTGATCGGCCAGCTTGGCCGCCTCGGCCGACTTGCCCTCTTGCATCATCAGGTCGGCGTGCGCGACCGCAGCCGGAATGTTCTTCGGGTCGATGGCGCGAGCGTCCTCGAACGCGCGCGCGGCGGATTTCGTGTCTCCGAGACTCCGATAGGCGTGGCCGCGGATGACGAGCAACTCGACCTTCTCCGCAGGCGGCAGGCCGTCCGCGGACTGCCGCTCGAGCAGCGCCTCCTGCTTGCCGAGTTGGAGCATCGCCTGCGCCATGGGCACGGCGACTTCGGTGCGATTCGCGCCGAGTTCCAGGGCACGGGCGAACGCCTCCTCTGCGCCGGCCGCGTCGCCCTTCGCGAGGTTCGCCTTGCCGAGAAGCAGGAAGCCCGCCACCATCCGCGGATCGAGCCGGAGGGCATTCTTGAGCTGGATCACCGCTCCGGCGGCGTCGTTTTTCTCGTAGCGGACGAGCGCGTCTTCGTAGAGTTTCGAAGCCTTCTCGTCCGCCTTCTGCGCGAGCCCGGTCGCGGGCGCCAGAGCGAACGCCACGGCCGCCGCGAGTGCGGCCAACGTGCGTGTTCCCGCCGGTTTCATGTGTTCGTCACCTTCGTGCGTCCCAATGCGAGGCCGCTCGCACCGGACGGCATGCCTTCGTCATGATTCGAGAGTCTGCCTTTCGGCCGATCGCCTCACGCGCGAGGTGCTGTTAAACATTGTCAACTTGCCAACTTTTTCCGCGGCCGGGCCGAGGCTGCCGATGCTTGATCGAACTCGCGGGGGGTTCGACGGGTAAAATGCCAAGGTCTCGCTAAATTCTTGAAATCGTGTTAACAATTTGCGCTAAGCTACTGACCGGGCGCAAAAGAATCGAACTTTCCTAGGGGGTCCACCATGCTTGGCGTTCGCCGAATCCTCGTTTCGCTGGTCAGTGTTTTGGCGGTCATCGGCATCGTCGGCTGCTCCAGCACGTCGTACCCGCCCGCGCCGCAGTCCGCGGCCACGCCGGACTACCAGTACAAGATCGGGCCGCTCGACACGGTGAACGTGATCGTCTGGCGCAACCCCGAGCTTTCGCTGAGCGTCCCGGTGCGCCCCGATGGCAAGATCACCACGCCGTTGATCGAGGATCTGCCGGCGCTCGGCAAGGATCCGAGCACGCTCGCCCGCGACATGGAGAAAGCGCTCGGCAAGTACATTCGCGATCCGGTCGTGACCGTCATCGTCACGCAGTTCGTCGGCCCGTCGAGCGAGCAAGTCCGCGTGATCGGCGAGGCGTCGAAGCCGCAGATCCTGCCCTACCGCCAGAACATGACCGTGCTCGACGTCATGATCGCGGTCGGCGGCCTCACCGACTTCGCCGACGGCAACGCGGCGACCATCTTCCGGCCTGCCGAGGGCGGCAAGAGCTACAGCGTGCGGCTGCGCGACCTCGTGCGCCGCGGCGACATCTCCGCCAACGTGGACATGAAGCCCGGCGACATCCTGATCATTCCGCAGAGCTGGTTCTGACCGGCTGTTTTTCTCACACGACGACCGGCTCGGGGCCTCCGAGCCGCGATCAATCGACGCCGGGTACCCGACTATGGACGAGCTTCTCAAGCAACTAACCACTTACGCGCGCGGCGTCTGGCAGCGCCGCTGGATCGGCCTCGGCGTCGCATGGCTCGCCGCGATCATCGGCGCGATCGTGGTGCTGCGCATCCCCGACAAGTACGAGGCGTCGGCCCGCGTTTACGTCGACACCGAATCGGTGCTGCGGCCGCTCCTGTCGGGCTTGGCGGTGCAGCCCGACCTGGGTCAGCAACTCAACATCCTCAGCCGCACGCTCGTGAGCCGGCCGAACGTCGAGAAGCTGATCCGCATGACCGACATGGACCTCAAGGTCCAGACGCCGGGAGATAAGGAGGCGCTGGTCGAAAGCCTCACCAAGGACATCAAGATCACGTCGGTGGGCCGCGAAAACCTCTACACGATCAGCTACCGCGATTCGAACCCGGAGCAGGGAAAGAAGGTGGTTCAGTCGCTCGTTTCGATCTTCGTCGAGTCGAGCTTGGGCGACAAGCGCAAGGATGCGGATTCGGCACGGCGCTTCATCGAAGAGCAGATCAAGGCCTACGAGAAGCGCCTCGAGGAGTCCGAGAACCGCTTGAAGGAGTTCAAGCTGCGCAACATGGGCGTCGTCGGACCCGAAGGCCGCGATTTCTTCGGCCGGATGGGGCAGCTCGGTGAAGAGCTTGCTGCGGCGAAGCTCGAGCTGCGGGCGGCGGAGCAGTCGCGGGATGCGCTCAAGCGCGAAGTGGCCGGCGAGGATCCGGTATTCCTTCCCGACGACAACACCGCGGTGGCGAGCACGCCCGTCCCCGAGATCGACGCGCGAATCGACGCGCTCAAGAAGAATCTCGACGAGCTCCTTCGGCGTTACACCGACCAGCATCCGGACGTGGTCGGCACCAAGCGCGTGATCGAGGAGCTGGAAAAGCAGAAGAAGGAAGAGCTGATGGCGCGCGCGAAGGCGGCGTCCGGCGCCGGTCCGAAGAAGTCCTACAACGTCAACGCGAATCCGGTTTACCAACAGTTGAAGGTTTCGCTTGCCGAGGCGGAGGCGAACGTCGCGTCCCTGCGCGGACGCGTCGCGGAACTCGAAGGTCGCTTCAATCGCCTGCGTGATGCCGCAAAGCTTCAGCCGCAGATCGAGGCCGAACTCCAGCAGCTCAATCGCGACTACGACATTCAGAAGCGCCAATACGAATCGCTGGTCGCACGACGCGAGTCCGCGGCTCTCTCGGGCGACATGGACGCCGCGGGCACTGCCGAATTCCGGCTGATCGATCCGCCGCGCACCTCGCCGATGCCGGTCACCCCGAATCGTATGGCGCTCTTGCCGCTCGTTTTGTTGGCCGCCATCGCGGCAGGCATCGCGGCCGCGTTCCTCGTGAGCCAGGTGTGGCCGACGTTCCACGACAGCCGCAGTTTGCGCACGACCACCGGTCGACCCGTATTGGGCAGCGTTTCGGCGTTCCGCACACCCGCTGCGGTTCGGCACGCCCGTCGCCTGAACATCGCCTTCGTGGGCGGCCTCGCTGGCCTCGTCGTCGTCTACGGCGTTTGGCTCGCCTGGGTAGCCGCCCACACCCGCATTCTCGGAGCGTAGACCATGAGTCTCATCGAACAGGCCGCAAAGCGCCTCGAGCAGCTGCAGAAAGCGGGCGTCGAGGTTCCGGGCGCGGAGAAGCCAGCGGCATCGCACGGCCCGAGCACGCCCGACGCGGCGATGCGCGCCGTCGACGAGCGCGGTGGTCAGGGGCCGGCCCCCGCGAGAGCCGCTGCGCGACCGGCGCCCGCGTCGGCAGAACGTTCCGCGGCGCGATCGAAGCGCACGGTCATCGATCTGCAGCGACTGAGCGGCTCCGGGTTCGTTACGCCCGACGACGCGACATCCCAGCTTGCGTCGGAGTACCGCCTCATCAAACGTCCGCTACTCGACAACGTCGCCGGCCGCTCGGCCGCGCCGGTCGCCAAGGCGAACATGATCATGGTGACGAGCGCCATGCCCGGCGAGGGCAAGACGTTCACGTCGATCAATCTCGCCATGAGCATCGCGCTCGAACTCGACCACACGGTGCTCCTGGTCGATGCCGACGTGACGCGTCCGAACGTCATGGCCTCTCTCGGGCTCCCGGAGTCGAAGGGCTTGATGGACGTGCTGCTGAACCCAAAGCTCGACCTCTCCGAGGTCCTGCTGCGCACGAACGTCGAGAAGCTCACCCTGCTTCCCGCCGGGTCGGGTGATACGCGGGCGACCGAGCTCCTCGCTAGCGAGTCGATGGTCAACCTCGTGAACGAGATCGCGACCCGCTACAAGGATCGCATCGTCATCTTCGACGCGCCGCCGCTGCTGGCGACCACCGAATCGCGCGTGCTCGCGAAGCACATGGGCCAGGTGGTCGTGGTGGTCGAGGCCGATCGCACCACCCAAGGCACGCTCACCGACGCGCTCGATACCGTGAAAGCCTGCCCGGTAGTGGCGACGGTGCTCAATAAGGCGTCGCGCTCGGATGTCGGTGGATACGGGTATGGCTACGGATACGGGTACGGCTACGGTTCGGGCGCCCGGAGCGGCTCGCGCAAGAGCAAGAAGGTCAAGGGTTGACGCTTGGCGTTCGCGAGGATCGATTGCTGATGTCCCGCCCGTGGCACGCGGCGCTTCTGGCCTGCTCGCGAGTCGTATCGCGCGGCCTCGCGGTGGCGGCATGCGCGGGGCTCGTTCTGCTCCCGCCGGCGGCGAACGCACAGTTCGGGTACGGCGGCGCCGCGACACAGCCCTTTACCGGGATTCCGGGGCAGGTTACGAATGCGCCCACCACGTCGTCTGCGGTCTCGGGGCCCCCCGGGTGGCGCCTGACGCCGTACGTGAACGTGCAGGAGACGCTGACGAACAACGTCAACCTGCAGCCGAAGGATCAAGCGCAGGCCGACCTGGTCACGCAGATCACGCCGGGGCTCCGAATCCAGGGAAACGGAGCCCGCGTGAGTCTCAACGGGTTCGTCGCAGCGACGGGCCTCTTCTATATCAACACGGGTGCGCAGAACAACCGCGTGATCCCGCAGGTCGGTCTGCTCGGACGCTGGGAAGCGATAGAGAAGTTCTTCTTCGTCGAGGCGTCGGCGAACGTTCAGCAAACTTTCTACACCCCCTTCGGACCGCAGCCGTCCGGGCTCGCGAACGCGACGAACAACCTCTACACGACTTCGTCGTATCGGGTGAGCCCGTACATCCAGGGCGTGATGGCGGGCAACATCTCGTACTACCTGCGTAACGATAACATCTGGACCAGCCTCGGCGGGGCGCCCGTTTCGGTGAGCGACTCGTACACTAACGTCCTGTCCGCTCAGCTCTCGTCGCCGGTCGATCCGTTCGGCTGGCAGGTCCAGGGATATCGCAGCAACGTCACGTTCACGGACCAGTCGCAGGCTTTCCTGACCGAGTTGGCGCGTTTGCGTCTGCTCTACGCGATCAATCCCCAACTTCAGGTGTCGTTGGACGGGGGTTACGAGCACAACGACTACCCGGCCACCCAGTATTCCGGCGCAATTTATGGAGCGGGGTTCCGCTGGACGCCAACGCCGCGAACCAACGTGGTGGGAAACTGGGAGCAGCGCTTCTTTGGCTCTTCCTACTACTTGCTTGCAGAGCATCGCACGCCGTTATCTGTCTGGAGTCTCAATGCGTCCCGCGGCATTTCGAGCTTTCCACAGGCCCTGGCCACGCTGCCGGCCGGCAACGTGGATTTGCTCCTCAATGCCTCGCTGCAAAGCCGCATCCCCGACCCGGTCGCACGGCAAGCCGCCGTCGATCAGATCATCCAGCAGCGCGGTTTGCCGACGACACTCACAGGGCCGCTGACGCTCTACAACCAGCAGATTCTGCTCCTCGAGCAGGTGCGCGCCACCTTCGGCATTCTTGGCGCCCGGAACAGCCTCTTCTTCAATGCCTTTTGGGTGAAGACCCAGCCCATTACGGCGTCCGGGACCGTCATACCGTCGATCGGCGCGAACGTGCTGACGAACAACAACGAGCAGTACGGGGTCAGTGCAGTCTTCAGCCACAACCTCACCGCGATCACCAGCTTGAACCTGTCCGCGACCGGGCTGCGCACCGATTCGTTGCCGCCGCAAACGCTGGAGACGAAGCAATACATCCTGCGTGCCGTCGTGAACACGCAGCTCTCGGCGAAGACGACGGGATTCGTCGGTCTGCGGTACACCTGGTTCGACTCGAACGCGTTCAACGATTACACCGAGGCCGCGGCGTTCGCCGGCCTCAATCACACTTTCTAGGCGGTCTCGCATGTACGAGTCGTATTACGGCTTCTCGGGCAAGCCTTTTCAGCTGAATCCCGACCCCGCCTTTTTCTTCGGCAGCCGCGGCCACAAGCGCGCGTTCGCCTATCTGCAATACGGGCTCTTTCAGAACGAAGGCTTCATCGTCATCACCGGCGAAGTGGGCGCGGGCAAAACGACGCTCGTTCGCAGCCTGCTCGAGCAGCTCGACACCAGCAAGGTCGTCGCTGCGCAGCTGGTCAGCACGCAACTCGACGCCGACGACATGCTGCGCTCGGTCGCCGCCGCGTTCGGCATCAACATCAAGTCGGTGGACAAGGCCGAGCTGCTCGCCACGCTCGAAGCCTTTCTCTGCTCGCTTCTCACGCAGAACAAGCGCGCGCTTCTCGTCGTCGACGAAGCGCAGAACCTCTCCGCCCGTGCGGTCGAAGAGCTGCGCATGCTCTCGAACTTCCAGCTCGGCGATCAGGCCCTTCTGCAGAGCTTTCTCATCGGCCAGCCGGAGCTGCGCCACCTGATGCAGAGCCCGCAGATGCAGCAGCTCCGCCAGCGCGTGATCGCGTCGTATCACCTCGGCCCCATGGATCGGCAGGAGACGCAGGCCTACGTCGAGCATCGGCTCACGCACGTCGGTTGGCAGGGCAACCCCAAGTTCGAGCCCGGCGCGTTCGATGCGATCTATTCGTCGTCGGCGGGCATTCCGCGACGCATCAACACGCTGTGCAATCGGGTGCTGCTCGCCGCTTATCTTGCCGAGAAGCAGACCATCGCTGCGATCGACGTCGACTCCGTCGCGAACGAAATCAAGCAGGAGCTCGGCCCGACCGCGGTGGGTCCCGCGCCGGTGGCCCCCGCCCACGACGGGGCGCGCCCGGTGGCGAGCGCCAACGCGAGCGCACTCGAGATGATGACCGGGCTCGACGATCGCCTCGCGCGGCTCGAGCGCACGACCACCGCGATCATTGATCTCCTGCATCAGCTCCTGCAGCGCGATCGGCAGCAAAAGCAGGGTGGAAAGGCGAAAGGCTGATGGGCGACATGCGCGAAACGCCCGGTCCGATCCTTTGCGTCGTCGGCGCGCGGCCGAACTACATGAAGATGGCGCCGCTGATGCGCGCGTTCGCCGCGAACCCGGCGCTGCCGCGCGCGATACTCGTTCACACCGGCCAGCACTACGACGTGGCGATGAACGACCGCCTGTTCACGGATCTGCGGCTTCCCGCGCCCGACGTGAACCTCGAAGTCGGCTCGGGCACGCACGCCGTGCAAACGGCCGAGATCATGAAGCGCTTCGAGCCCGTGGTGGACGACTTCCGCCCGAGCTGCGTCGTCGTCGTCGGCGACGTGAATTCGACCATGGCCTGCAGCCTCGTCGCGGTGAAGAAAGCGGTGAAGGTCGTCCACGTCGAGGGTGGCCTGCGGAGCTTCGATCGCGCGATGCCGGAAGAGATCAACCGGCTCGTCACCGACCAGCTCGCGGACCTGCTCTACACCACCGAGCGGTCTGCCGCCGACAACCTCGCGCGCGAAGGCATCGGCTCGGAGCGCATCGTGTTCGCGGGCAACGTGATGATCGACTCGCTGCTGGCGAACCGCGAGCGCGCCGTCCCGCCCGCCGAGACGCTCGCGCGAGCCGGTGTCGATGCGGGGCTCGCGGCGGAAACGTTCGCGTTCGTCACGCTGCATCGGCCCTCGAACGTCGATAGCCCCGAGGCGCTCGTCGAGGTCCTCACGACCCTGCGCGATGCGAGCGAGCGCCTGCCGCTCGTTTGCCCGCTGCACCCGCGCACGCAGGGCAACATCAGGAAGTTCGGGCTCGAGTCGCTCGTGGCCTCGCCGCGCATTGCCATTCTTCCGCCGCAGGGCTACCTGGAAGCGCTCGGATTGCTCGCGAAGGCGACGATCGTGCTGACCGACTCGGGCGGCATCCAGGAGGAGACGACCGCGTTGGGCGTCCCGTGCCTGACGATGCGAGAGAACACGGAGCGCCCGATCACGGTGGAGCAGGGCACCAACACACTGGTCGGCCGCGATCGCGCGCTCACGCTGCGTCTACTGGACGAGACGCTCGCCACGGGCGGGAAACGCGGGCGCATGCCGGAGTTCTGGGACGGTCACGCCGCTGAGCGCATCGCCTCGCATCTCGGGCGCTGGCTCGTCGCACAGGGCGCGACCGCCAAGGCCTGACCGATGCTGTCCCCTAGCCGCCACGTGATCGCCAACGCGTTCACGATCGACGTCGAAGACTACTTCCAGGTCTCCGCGCTCGCGCCCTACATCCCGCGCGACCAGTGGGACGAGACGCCTTGCCGTGTCGAGAGGAACGTCGATCGCATCCTGCAGCTCCTCGACGAAGCCGGCGCGAAGGCCACTTTCTTCACGCTCGGTTGGATCGCAGAGCGCTACCCGCAGCTCGTGCGGCGCGTCGCCGATCACGGCCACGAGGTCGCGAGCCACGGCTATCAGCACGAGCGCGCGAGCGAACTCGACCGCGGCGCGTTCCTGGCCGACATCCAGCTCGCCAAGGCGGTGCTCGAGGACGTGGCCGGCACCGCGGTGAACGGCTACCGCGCGCCGAGCTTCTCGATCAACGGCGCGAACGACTGGGCATTCGACTGCCTCGCCGAAGCGGGGTATCGCTACAGCTCGAGCATCTATCCGATCCGGCACGATCACTACGGCATGCCCGACGCACCGCGCTTCCCGTATCAGTCGCGCGAGCGCCTTCTCGAAGTGCCGATCACGACCATGCGGTTGCTGAACCGCAACTGGCCTGCGGGCGGCGGCGGCTACTTCCGTCTCATGCCCTACGCGATGTCGAAGTGGCTTATCCGGCGCGTGAACGAGACCGACGGTCAGCCGGCGATCTTCTACTTTCACCCGTGGGAGCTCGACCCCGAGCAGCCGCGTGTGCCCGGCATCGACGCGAAGACGCGCTTCCGGCACTACGTGAACCTGCATCGCACCGAAGACCGGCTGCGCCAGTTGCTGCGCGATTTCCGGTGGGATCGCGTCGACCGGGTTTTCCTCGGCGAGACGGTGACCGCATGAAGTTCAGCCCTGCCGAGCTCCAACAAGCTGCCGCCGAGACCGGCATCGTGGTGCGCGTCGCCGGCGACGCCGACGAACCGCGCTGGGAAGCCTTCGTCGAAAGCTGCCCCGAGGCGACCTTCTTCCATCGTTACGGCTGGAAGCGCGTCCTCGCGCAAGTGTTCAAGCACAAGCCCGTGTTCCTCGTCGCAGAGCGCGGCGCGGAGATCGTCGGCGTTCTCCCGCTCGCCGAGTCGAAGAGCTTCCTTTTCGGACACGCGCTCGTCTCGCTGCCGTTCTGCGTCTACGGGGGCGTCGCCGCGACCGATCCGGCCGCGGTGCCCGCGCTACACGACGCCGCCCGTAAATTCGGTCAGGAGCTCGGCGTCACGCATCTGGAGCTGCGCAACATGCGCGAGCGTGAGCCCTCCTGGCCGCGCCAGGATCTCTACGTCACGTATCGAAAGGAGATCCTCCCCGAGGTCGAGGCGAACATGCTCGCCATCCCGCGCAAGCAGCGGGCGATGGTGCGCAAAGGCATCCAGCGCGGACTGCGCAGCGAGATCGATGCGAACCTCGATCGGTTCTTCGCGCTCTACTCGGACAACGTGCACCGCCACGGCACGCCGCCGCAATCGAAGCGCTATTTCGAAGCGCTGCAGCGCGAGTTCGGCAAGGACGCCGAAGTGCTCACCGTCGTCGATCAGCACGGCCGACCGGTCTCGAGCGTGTTCACGTTCTATTTCCGCGACGAGGTGCTGCCTTACTACGCCGGCGACGACGAAGCCGCGCGCGACCTCGCCGCCAACGATTTCAAGTATTGGGAGCTGATGCGCCGCGCGTGCGAGCGCGGCTACAAGCTCTTCGAC
>JALOSW010000206.1 GCA_025458245.1 Burkholderiales bacterium | reverse complement strand
GGCAGGGCCGTAAGCCTCTTCGCACGCCGCGCGCACGTCCGGTGCACGCCGCAGCGGGACGACGTGGCCGGCATCGAAGGGCAGCAGCAGCATCCCGAGGGTGCGTGCGCGCTGCGCGCGGCCCATGCGCAGCAGGTTGAACTGCTCTGCCGGCGAGACGGGCGATTTGGCCGGTTTCCGCGGCTTGCGATCGACGCGCCGCGCCATGGCTTGCAGCAGCTGGCGCGCGTTCTGGAAATCGCCGCGCCAGAGGATCGCCGAGCCCTCGCACGCGAGGTGGTAGGCGGCGTCGGCGGTCATGCGGTCGTCGGCGACCACGATGCGCGCGGGCGGCGCGATGCCGCTCTCGGAGCGCCAGCGGGCGGAGCGCGGCGCGCCGTCCTCGGTCCAGCGAACGGTCGCGCCCGTCGCGACCCCGGCGTCAGCCGACGGCTTCGGCGCGTCGGCTCGATCAGTGATTCCAGACATCGGCGCACCTTACCCCAGTTCCACGCCGCGACGCTCGCCGAAGCGGCGCGGCTAGAATCGGCGCCGTCATGATGGATCGCCTCCGGACGCACGCGCGCGCGCGCGACGCGCGGCACGCCGCGCCGTCGCGGGCGCCCGAACCGGCGCGTGGCCCGACTCGCTTGCAGGCGCATCTCGTCGGCATGGCACTGGCTCTTGCTTGCGCCAGTCCGCGTGCGCAGACTCCCGCGGACGAGACGAAGGCGGATGTCCACGCGGAGGTGCCGGCGTCGGTGGAACTGGCGGACCCGGCCGCCGGCGCGGCTCCCTCCGGCGAGCGACCGATCGAATGGGATTTCTCCTGGCGGGGCTGGGAGGGGCTCCAGATGTCCGCTTCCCGGCAGACGGCGCTCAGGGATCCGCTTACCGACCTTCCCGTCTTCAATCTCCAGGAGGTGAAGCTCGCGGGAAAGCTCGGCTTGCGCCTCGAGGTCGACGCGGCGACGTTCGCGACCACCGGCGACCTGAGCGGGTTCGACAGCGGGGTCGATCTCCGGCGCGCGCGGATCACGGCCCGCGGCGACTCGATCGTCGTGGTGCCGTTCACCTATTCGGTCGACATCGGCTACGTGCCGGGGCGCTTCACGATCTCGCAGGCGAACGTCTCGATCCCCAACATCCCCTATGTCGGCACGCTGAAAATCGGTCAGTTCCAGCCTGCGCAGGGCCTGCAGGTGATCACCAGCAGCTGGGATATCGCGTTCATGGAGCCTGCGGCGCCCTTGCAGGCGATTGCGCCAGGGAGCGAGTTCGGCGTGCAGGTTTCGAACACCTATCGCGAGGGCCGCGGCACGTGGACGCTCGGGGCCTATAGGAACAACTCGGGCGACAACGAGTACGGCAATCTCTCGAAGGGCTACAGCAACCTGGTGGGCCGCCTGACGTGGCTCGCCGTCGACGGCGTCGATCCCGACCATCCCGATTCGAACCGCTACCTTCATCTCGGCCTCAGCGCGGACTTGCAATACGGCGGCGGCGGGCAGATCCGGTATCGCGCTCGCCCCGAGAGCTACATCGCCCCGTACGTCGTCGACACGGGCGCGATCAGCGCCGACAAGGCGGGCACTTACGGCGTCGAGGCGGCATGGGTCGACGGAACCTTCTCGGTCCAGGCCGAAATCCTCCGGTCCGACATCGGCGCCCAAGCCGGGCCGTCGCTCAATTTCGCGGGGGGGTACCTGCAGGCCTCGTGGTATCTGACCGGCGAGAGTCGCCCCTACAACCGCCAGACGGGCGCGTTCCGGCGACTGGTTCCCAGGCAGAGCTTCGCATTCGGGCCGGACGGCGGCTGGGGCGCGCTGGAGGTTTCGGTGCGCGCCTCGTATACGGACCTCAGCGACCAGAACGTTCGCGGGGGCAGGCTCGGAATGATCATGTCGTCCCTCAACTGGTACCCGCACCAATACCTGACCTGGATGCTCGATGTCGGCGCCGGCGCGGTGCGCGGCGGCGCGTCCAGCGGCAATCTCGCCATCGTCCAGACGCGGATCGGCATCAACTTTTGATCGGGCGCAGCGCGCAAACTCTGGCGCGGCCGGGGGGCGATGCTATGCTCGGTGCGGTTCGCATGCCTGTCGTCGCCGTTCCCGATCTCCCTTGAGCAAGAAGCGCAGTTCCCAGCGGCAGAACCGACCGACGTCGCCGCGCGCCACCGCCTCGCGCCCCGTGCAGACACCCGGGAGCGGGATGAGTCGATGGGCGACCTGGCTCGCCGCCGCCGCCGCAGTGCTGCTGCTCGCGCTCGCCGTTTACTTCGCGGTCGCCGGTCGCGGACCCGAGCCCGCCGTTCCCGCGGCGTCGGCACCGGCCGCAGGCGAACGCAGCGCTCCCCCGAGCGCGCCCCCGCCTTCGTACGTGGGCGGCGCCCACTGCGCCTCGTGCCATGAGAAAGAGCGCGAAGCCTGGAAAGGCTCGCACCACGATCGCGCGATGGCCGAGGCGACCGAGGCCACCGTGGTCGGCGATTTCCGCGGCGCGAAGTTCACGCACGCGGGGGTCACGTCGACGTTCTTCAGGCGCGACGGGAAGTTCTTCGTGAACACCGACGGACCGGACGGAAAGCTCGCGGACTTCGAGATCAAGTACACGTTCGGGTTCACGCCGCTGCAGCAGTACCTGGTCGATTTTCCCGGCGGCCGAGTGCAGGCGCTCGGCATTGCGTGGGACGCCCGCCCGAAGGAGCGGGGAGGGCAGCGCTGGTTCCACCTCTATCCCGACCGCAGGCCGAAGGCCGGCGATCCGCTTCACTGGACGGGAATCGACCAGACGTGGAATTACCAGTGCGCCGACTGCCACTCGACCAACCTGCGCAAGCACTACGACGAGAGGACCGACACGTACGCCACCAAGTGGACCGACATCAACGTGACCTGCGAGGCGTGCCACGGGCCCGGCTCGAACCACGTCGCTTGGGCGAAGAAGGAAGGCGACTGGAAGCGCTTCGACGCGACCGGCAAGGGACTCGCCGTCGCGCTCGACGAGCGGCGCGGCGTTTCGTGGTCGATCGATGCGCAGACCGGCAACGCGATGCGCTCGAAGCCGCGCGAGTCCTCGCGGGAGATCGAGACGTGCGCGCGGTGCCACGCCCGCCGCGGCCAATTCACCGATTCCTGGCACGCGGTCGACCGGTTCGCGAACGGCTATCGCGCGTCGCTCATCGAGCCCGGCCTCTATTACGACGACGGGCAGATGCGCGACGAAGTCTATAACTACGCTTCGCTGCTCGGGAGCAGGATGCACGCGAAAGGCGTGACTTGCTCCGACTGCCACGACCCGCACACGCAGAAACTGCGCGCGCCGGGCAATGCGGTCTGCGGCCAATGTCATGCGCCGGCCAAGTACGACGCCGAATCGCACCACCGGCATCGGCAGGGATCGACAGGCGGCGAGTGCGCCGCGTGCCACATGCCGACCACGACCTACATGGTCGTCGATCCGCGCCACGACCACAGCTTCCGCATCCCGCGCCCGGACCGCACGGTGAAGCTCGGCGTGCCGAACGCGTGCAACAAGTGTCACGCCGACAAGAAGCCCGAGTGGGCGGCCGACGCGGTGAAGAAGTGGTACCCGCAGCCAAAGCCGGGCTTCCAGACCTTCGCGGAGGCGTTCGCGAACGCGGATCGCGGCGGACCGGGCGCGCAGGCCGAGCTCGCCGCGATCGTGCGCGATCCGCAGCAGTCGGCCGTCGCGCGCGCGAGCGCGGTGCGGCGCCTCGGGCGCTTCCTCAGCCCGGCAACCGTGCCCGTGCTGCGCGAGGCCCTCGTCGACCCGGATGCCCTCGTGCGCGCCGCGGCCGCCGGCGCGCTTTCAGGCGCCGATGCGGGGACGAGGGCGCAGGCGCTGCCGCGGCTGCTCGACGATCCGGTTCGCGAAGTGCGCATGGAGGCGGCACGGGCGCTTGCGGGCGAGCCCGAATCGCGCATCGCCCCGCAGGACCGCACGCGCCTCGCGCAAGCCCTCGAGGAGTACGTCGCCGCGGAGAAGTTCAACGCCGACCGCCCCGAGGCGCGCGCGAATCTCGGCAATCTGTACGCGGCGCAGGGGAAGTACGAGGACGCGATCGCGGCCTACCGCGCGGCGCTCGCACTCGATCCGACGTTTGCACAGGCGGCGCTCAATCTCGCCGATCTCTATCGTTCGCGCGGACTGGAGAACGCGGCGGAGAAGACGATCCGCGACATGCTCGCCCGCGATCCCGGCTCGGCGTCTGCCCATTTCGCGCTCGGCCT
>JALOSW010000205.1 GCA_025458245.1 Burkholderiales bacterium | reverse complement strand
CCCGCCGCTCGCGTCGGCGCAGGGTCACGCCGGTCACGGCGCGCCGGCCGGCGCGAAAATGGCCGGCACCGCCGACGGCGAAGTGCGGCGCATCGACGCCCCCGGGAAGAAGCTCGTCATCAAGCACGGCGACTTCAAGGGCATGGACATGCCGGCGATGACCATGGCGTTCCCGGTGAAGGATGCAAAGATGCTCGACGGGCTGAAGCCCGGCGACCGGATCAAGTTTGCCGTCGAGCAGTCGGGCGGCGATCTGGTGATCACGAAAATCGACAAGGCGAAGTGACGCGGCTCGCGCCGCGTTCCTTGGGCAGGAGGCTCAGGCGAGCCGCCTCCCGAGGGCTCTTTCGCCGTTCGCCAGACGTTCGCCGCCCGGTTTTTCCCGCTGGGCGCGGGTTGCCTTACGCTTAAGCGACGCGGAACGTCGCCATCATTCCCGCGGCCTGATGGTCGAGGATGTGGCAGTGGAACATCCAGTCGCCGGGGTTGTCGGCGACGAACGCGACCTCGGCCTTCTCGCCCGGCGCGAGCAGCGCGGTGTCGCGCCACTCGCGCTGGCGCGTCGCGCGCCCGTCGCGCGTGAGCACCCGAAAGAAATGCCCGTGCAGGTGGATCGGGTGATGCCAGTTCGTGTCGTTCGCCATCGCCAGCACGACGGTGCGGCCGCGCTCGAGCGTGAGCAGCGGATCGTGCGCATGGCCGTCCTCGGTCACGGCGACGCCGTTGATGGTCCAGGCCATGCCCGTCATCCCGCCGCCCCGCATGCCGCCCCCCATCGGTCCGCGGCCCATCGATCCGCCGCCGCCCATCATGCCGGGGCCCATGCCGCCCGCGAACACGATCTCGTGGCGTGCGGCGCGCGCGAGATCGATCTCCGGCGTCGGGTTCGGCGGCAGCGCCGTCGCGGCGTCGAAGCGCGCGCGTAGCGGCTTCTCCTTCCCGTAGGCGAGCGCCAGCAGCTCGTAAGCGTTCTGCCGGTAGAAGCGGTCGACGACCGCGAAGCGCTCGCCCGGGGCGCCGGTCATGTCGACGACCACGTCGATGCGCTCGCCGGGCCCGAGCACGAGCAGGCCGCCCTGCGGCTCGTGCGGCGCGACGGGCTGGCCGTCGTACGCGATCACCTGCGGCCGATGCCCCTGGAATTCGAGCCCGAAGATCCGCGCTACTGCGAGATTTGCGAGGCGCAGGCGGATCCGCTCGCCCGCGCGCACGTCGAAACTCTCCGCAACGACGCCGTTCACCGTGACGGTGTTGCCGATCCGCCCCGCATGGGTGCGATCCATCATGTTCCCGAAACCGCCTGCGATCTGCGCATCGCGCGTGAGCCGCCAGTCCTGCAAGGCCCACGTGATGTCGCGATCGGCCCGATAGCGCTCCGGCTCGTCGACGATGAGCACGCCTGCGAGTCCGCGCGCCACCTGCTCGAAGCTGCGGCTGTGCGGGTGGTACCAGTACGTCCCCGCGTCGGGCAGATCGAACTCGTAGACGAACGTGCCGCCGGCAGGCGCGATCGGCGCCTGCGTCAGGCCGGGCACGCCGTCCATCGCGTTCGGCAGCCGCAGGCCGTGCCAATGCACCGTGGTGCCCTCGGCGAGACGGTTCGTGACGACGACGCGCAGTCGCTCGCCCTGCCGCGCGCGGAGCTCGGGGCCGGGCACCTTGCCGTCGAAGCACCACGCCTCGGTCGGCGGATGCGGATCGCCGACGAGGGCGACCGGCGCCGTGCCGGCTTGCAGCGTGAACGGGCGAACCGCGGCGGCCGACCATGCGCGTGGCGCGAGCGGGGCGACTGCCACAGCGGCGGCCGCAGCGATGAAGTGACGGCGAAGGGGATTGGGGAGGTCGAACATCAACGGAAAGGTCGTTGCGCTACGGTCTGCGCTGCGGATCGGCGCAGCGCGTGGGGTCGTCATTGTGGTCCGGCCGGTCGATGCCAGGCAACCTCCCGGCCGCGCCCGTGGGGCCGGCGGAAACGCTCGCGAACCCCTCTCGCGCCTTCGGCGCAGCGCGTCCAGGCCGCGGTGCGAAGGAACCGAAGGCGTTGCTTCGGCTTCGTCGCCCAATGCGATGAATCGATTCGCGAGTCCCTGAACGCACTTCGGGGCTTTCGGCACGCGTGGCGCGGCGCATCCGCGCGTGCGGTGCTCACGGCGAGCTGACGCAACACTGGCGGTTCCTCCGCGATCTAGGACCAACGGCCGATTGATGCACGGCCGCGCGGGGAATATAGGTGCTGTTCCCGGGGCGGCACGTCTCCCCGTGCGCCGCTTCGGCCCGTACAAGAACGTCGAACGAAGGAGGAATCCATGGCTCTGAGCAGGTTTCTCGCGCGCTTGCGCGCGCCGCGCCGCTTCCCTTCCCGCAGCGGCGCAGCGACGCCGGATGTGCCTTTCCGCCGCAAGCGCGCCGTGTTCGAGCCGCTGGAGAACCGCGTGCTCCTCTCCATAACCGGCGTCTTCGACGGAGCGCTCTTTCTCACTGCCGGCGCGGACGTGAACGCGAGCGTCCTCGGCGGAAGCCAGACGGAGACGCATATCGCGATCAACCCGACGCAGCCCGGCAACCTCGTCGTCATGGCGAACGGCGGGGCCGCGACGAATGAATTCACCGCGTCGACCGACGATGCCGGCGCAAACTGGACGACGGTTGGCGTTGGCAATGCGCTCGACGGTCTCGGCGCGACCGGATCCCGGTTCGACGGCGCCGCGGCCGTGGACGATTTCGGCAACGTGCACATCGTCTACATGGCGCGACCGACCACGAATGCCAATCCGATGGGCATCATCCACGCCATGAGCAGCGACGGCGGCCAGACCTACACCGTCGTGAACGTGCTCGCGAATGCGGTGGGTGTCGACAAACCGTGGATCGCGGTCGGCCCGGACAGCACCAATCCGGCGAATCAGACCGTCTACGTGACACATCGCGACGGCGCGAATCAGATCGTCGCCTACGGCGCCACGGTCACCGGTCTGGGAACGATGGGGGCGTTTTCCGCGGCGGTGACGGTCAGCGATGTCGCGGGCGGCAACTACGCGGTTCCGACGGTCGGCCCGAACGGCGAGGTCATCGTCACGTGGACCCGACCCTCCGGAGGGGAAGGACCGGTCTCCATATTCGTCGACCGAGACCTCGACGGTCTCGCGAACGGGCTCGCATTCGGCGGTGATATCACCGCGACGACATCGAACGCGGGCGGCTTCGACTTCATCCCGGCGACGCCCGATCGATCGGCGTTCTCGAGCCCGTATATCGCCTACGACCGCAGCGGCGGCCTGTTCAACGATCGGCTGTACATGGTCTACGCCGATGAGCCGACCGACGAGAACAACGACTTCGACATCTTCCTCCGGTTCTCGACGGACGACGGCGGGACGTGGAGCGCGCCCGTGCAGGTCAACCCGGGCGACGGCGCGACGGGCAACAGCCAGTTCTTCCAGGCGATCAGCGTCGATCAGAGCACCGGGACGCTGTTCATCTCGTGGTACGACGCGCGCAACGACCTCAACGACGGCAGCGCGGGCGACATCGACTCGGACAATGCCGCGAACTCCGAGGTCGAATACTTCGCGACCGCGAGCGTCGACGGCGGCGCCACCTTCCTCGCACCCGTGCGCGTTAGCGATGGCTCGTCGGACGAAGATCGCGCCGATCCGAACAACAACGACTTCGGCGATTACACCGGCATCGCGGCGTTCGCGGGCTCCGCGTTCGCGACCTGGGCGGACAACTCGAATTCAACAGGCGATAACCCAGGCGGGAATGCCGCCTTCGATGTCTACGTCGACCGCGTCGTTCTCAACTCCACGGGCGGCCAGATCGTGACGGCCACCGGAGCCGCCGGTAACGACGTCTACATCCTCCGACTGGACGAGAGCGGCACGTTCCTCGAAATGTGGGAAAACGACCCGTCGCTCACGGGCCTGCCCGATTTCGTGGGCACCTTCGCGGCCATCAACCGCATCGCCGTCAACCCCGACGGCGGCGCCGACACGTTCATCGTCGACTTCCTCTACGGAAATCCGATTCCGGCGGGCGGCATCGACTTCGACGGCGGCGTCGGGAGCGATCTGCTCGAACTGCGAAACGGCACGCTCGCCAGCGTGGCGTACTTCGCTACCGGGCCGGGAAGCGGACGGGTCACCGCCGACGGCAGGACCGTTCGCTACGTCGGGCTCGAGCCGATCCTCGATACGACGACGGCCGCGGCGCGATCCTTCACGAGCGAGATTCCCGGTGCGCAGACGATCGTCGTCCACGACGATGGCCTGGCGAAC
>JALOSW010000064.1 GCA_025458245.1 Burkholderiales bacterium | reverse complement strand
CACCAAGCAGGGCTGCGACGGCGGCGAGTGCGGCGCCTGCACGGTGCTCGTGGACGGCGCGCCGCGGCTCGCCTGCATCACGCTCGCGGCGGCGGTCGAAGGCCGCCAGATCGAGACCATCGAGGGGCTCTCCCGGTCCGGGCGGATGAGCGCGCTGCAGCAGGCGTTCCACGAGCGGCTCGGCACGCAATGCGGTTTCTGCACGCCCGGCATGGTGATGGCGGCCGAGGCGCTGCTGCGCCGCACGCCGCAACCGACCGACGCGCAGATCCGCGAGGCGCTGGCGGGCAATCTGTGCCGTTGCACCGGCTACGTGAAAATCATCGAGTCGGTGCAGGCCGCCGCGGAGGCGCGCCCATGAAGCACGAGGACGTCTCGCTTCGCCATCAGCCCGCGCCCGCCACGCATTCGATCGGCGAGCGCACGCCGCTCGTCGACGGCATCGAGAAAGTCACCGGCCGCGCGCGCTACACGGCCGATCTGCCGCTCGGGCCGACGCTGGTCGGGCGCATCGGCCGGAGCCCGGTCGCGCACGGCATCATCCGGCGCATCGACACGCGCCGCGCCCTCGCCCTGCCGGGCGTCCGGGCGGTGATCACCGGCGAGGACTTCGCCGCGCCCTACGGCGTGATCCCGATCGCGCAGAACGAGTGGCCGCTCGCGCGCGGCAAGGTGCGCTATCGCGGCGAACCCCTGTTCGCCGTCGCCGCCGAGGACGAGGCGAGCGCCGCCGCTGCGCTCGCGGCCGTCGAGATCGACATCGAGCCGCTGCCGGCGCTCTTCACCGCCGCGGACGCGCGCGCGGAAGGCGCCGCGCGTCTGCACGAGAACAAACCCGGCAACATCGAGCGCCAGGTCGAGCAGGACTTCGGCGACGTCGACGCCGGCTTCGCCGCGGCCGATCTCGTGCTCGAGCGCCGCTACGAGTGCGCCGAGGTGGCGCACGGCCAGATCGAGCTGAACGCCACGGTCGCCCACTGGGAGCCCGAGCGCGAGCGGCTCACCGTGCACTCGGTGACGCAGGTGCCCTACTACCTGCATCTCACGCTCGCGCAGACGCTCGGGCTCGACAGCTCGCAGATTCGCGTGGTCAAGCCGTTCGTCGGCGGCGGCTTCGGGCACCGCGTCGAGCCGCTCAACTTCGAGATGATCACGGCGGCGCTCGCACGCGCGGCCGGCGGCGGCGTGACCACGAACCTGACGCGCGAGGAGGCGTTCCTCACGCACCGCGGCCGCCCCGCCACCGAAACGCGCCTGAAAATCGGCATGAAGAAGACGGGCGAAATCACCGCCGTCGACGCCGAAGTCGTGCAGCGCGGCGGCGCCTACGGCGGCTATGGCCTCGTCACCATCCTCTACGCCGGCGCGCTGCTGCACGCGCTCTACCAGGTCGGCGCGGTGCGCTATCGCGGCTATCGCGTCTACACGAACCTGCCCCCATGCGGCGCGATGCGCGGCCACGGCGCGGTGAACGTCCGCTTCGCGTTCGAGTCGCTGCTCGACGAGATGGCGTCGCAGCTCGGGCTCGACCCGTTCGCGGTACGGCGCGCGAACCTGATCGCGGCGCCGTACCGGACGCTCAACGAGCTGCAGGTCAACTCGTACGGGTTGCCGCAATGCCTCGACGCCGTCGAGGCGGCCTCGGGCTGGCGCGAGCGGCGCGGCACGCTGCCGGCCGAGAACGGCATCCGCCGGGGCCTCGGCATGGCGTGCTCGCACTACGTGTCCGGCTCCGCGAAGCCGGTGCACTGGAGCGGCGAGCCGCACGCGGTGATCAACCTCAAGCTCGACTTCGACGGCGGCATCACCATCCTCACCGGCGCCTCCGACATCGGGCAGGGCTCGTCGACGCTCCTCACGCAGGTGGTGGCCGAGGTGCTGCTGCTGCCGATGGCGCGCATCCGCATCGTGGCGACCGACAGCGCGCTCACGCCGAAGGACAACGGCTCGTACTCGTCGCGGGTGTCGTTCATGGTGGGCAACGCCGCCCTGCGCGCCGCGCAGTCGATGCGCCGCGTGCTGGTCGAGGCGGCGGCGCGCCGCATGGAAGTGGAGCCCGACGACATCGACTGGCAGGGCGAGTCCTGCTGCGTCACCGGCACCGACCGGCGCATGGACTTCGCGCAGGTGGTGCAGGCGGCGCTCGCCGACGCCGGCACGCTCACCGTCAAGGGCGCGTGGTCGACACCCCCGGAGACGCAGGGAGGCAAGTTCCGCGGCGCGGCGGTCGGATCGACGGCCGGCTTCTCGTATGCGGCGCAGGTGGTGCAGGTCGCGGTGGACGAAGACACCGGCGAGGTGCGCGTCGAGCGCGTCTGGGTGGCGCACGATTGCGGGCGCGCGCTCAATCCGCTCGCGGTGGAGGGCCAGGTGCAGGGCGCGGTGTGGATGGGCATGGGGCAGGCGCTCTCGGAAGAAACGCAGTATCACGAAGGGCTCCCGCTGCGACCGAACCTCATCGACTACCGCATCCCGACCATCGCCGAATCGCCCCCAATCGACGTCACGCTGGTCGAGAGCATCGACCCGCTCGGCCCGTTCGGCGCGAAAGAGGCGAGCGAGGGCGCGCTCCACAGCGTGCCGCCCGCGGTCCGACCGGCTGCTCGCGGCGGTTCACGAGCGGCGCCGCCAAGAGAAACTGCGCGCGCTGCGCGGCGAGACGGGAGCCAAGCGATGAGCGGACTGCCCGAGTTCACCCTCGATCGGCCTGCGACCCTCGCGGAGGCGAGTGCGCTCCTCGTCGGCGGTGCACGCCTGCTCGCCGGCGGCACGGACCTCCTGCCCAACCTGCGCCGCGGGCTGGAGCAGCCGAACCGGCTCGTGAGCCTCGCGAACGTCGCGGGTCTGGACGCCATCGAGGAGCGCGACGGCACGCTCGCGATCGGGGCGGGCGTCACGCTCGCGCAGCTTGGCGAGGACGCGCGCGTCGCGCGCGTTCTGCCCGCGCTCGCGCAAGCCGCACGCGCCGTGGCCGGCCCGGGGCATCGCAGCGCGGCGACATTGGGCGGGAACCTCTGTCAGGACACGCGCTGCGTGTTCTACAACCAGAGCGAGTGGTGGCGCGGCAGCAACAACTGGTGCCTCAAGCGCGGCGGCGACACCTGCCATGTCGCGCCGCAGGGCAAGCGTTGTCACGCGGCGTTCAGCGGCGACGTGGCGCCGGCGCTGCTGGCCGCGCGCGCGGAAGTCGAGGTCGCGACTGCTGCAGGCACGCGCCGCATCGACCTCGCGACGATGTATCGCGACGACGGCGCCGCGCATCTCACGCTCGCGCCGGGCGAGATCGTCGCGCGCGTGCATCTCGCCGCGGCCTCGCCGGGCCGGCGAAGCGCGTACCGCAAGGCGCGCGCGCGCGGCGCGATGGACTTCCCGCTGGCGGGCGTGGCAGTCGTCGCCGCGACCCGCGACGGCGTCCTCACCGAGCTCGGCGTCGGGCTCTCGGGCACCAACTCGCATCCGCTGCGCCTCGAAGGCACCGAGGCGTTCGTCGGCAAGCCGGTCGACGACGCGATGCTGACGGCGCTCGGCAAGCTGGTGCAAAAGCAGGTGAGCCCGATGCGCAGCACGGTAACGCACTCGAACTACCGCCGGCAGGTCGCGACCGTGCTCGCGCAGCGTCTCGTGCGCGAGCTGTCCGGGCCCTGATCCGGCCCGTCGTCTCCGGAGTTTCCGGCCGGTCGATCGCCCCGCCAGAGGGCGCGCCGGGCCCCCTGAAGGAGGAGGTGCGCACATGATGCGCTGTCCGAAATGCCACCAGCCGCTCGCCGATCAGGACGAGGGGCTCTACATCTGCTGCGCCGACGCACCGATGCAGTGGCACTGCACCGGCTGCGGCAAGGTGAGCGAGGGCTTCGCGTTCCCCTACGGCCGATGCCCGCATTGCGGCGGGCAGCTCGCGCTGCGCGACGAGAGCACGCGCGCAGATGGCGACGAGGCGACGGCGATGGCCGCCGTGCGCACTGCGTTCGAAATCGAGCTGGGCGGCCGCGCGTTCTATCAGCGCGCTGCGGTCGATTGCGACGACAACGCGCTGCGCGCGCTCTTCCGGCGCTTCGCCGTGATGGAAGGCGAACACATGGAGACGCTGTCGCGGCGCTACCACCTCGAAACGCCGAACCCGTCGCCCGAGTTCCAGGTCGAGACGGCTGCGATCCATGCCGGACTCGGCGACGCGCCGCGCGATCCCGAGGGCCTGTTCCGCATCGCGATCGCGCTGGAAAAGAAGGCCGCGGGGTTCTTCGCGGCGCGCGCCGAGCGCACCGCGCCGGCCTCGGCCGAGCGCCGGTTCTACGAGGAGCTGGCAGCCGAGGAGCGCGAACACGCGGAGATTCTCGCCTCGGAATACGCGCGCTGGCGGGCCCGCTTGCCCGGGCTGCTTGCGTCGGGGGATCCGTTCGCCGAGGCCGTGCGCACCGGGCGCCCACGCGACGTGGCCGAGGACGTTCAGGTCAACGCCGCCGCGATGCTGATCGCGGCGCACGACCCCGGCCGCATCGCGATCGAATGCGCCGGCGAGCGCATGACCTACGGCGAGTTGCGCGACCGCGTCGCGCGCGCCGCCGCGGTCTGGCGCGCGCGCGGGCTGCGCCCCGGCGACCGCGTCGCGGTGAAGCTGCCCGACAGCCTCGACTGGGTCGTGTGCTGGCTCGGCACCATCTGGGCGGGCGGCATCGCCGTCGGCGTGAATCCGCGCGTGCCGACGCCCGAGTGGCACTACATCCTCGAGGAAGCCGGCTTCAACGTCATCGTCGCCGAGTCGGCCGACGACACGCCCGAGCCATGGCGTTCGCGTGTGATCCCGCTCGCCGAGGGGCGGCGCGCGGTCGCGGCCGCCCAGCCGGTCGAGCCGCTGATCGTGCACGAGGACACACCCGCGTTCTGGCTGCATACGTCGGGAACGTCGGGCAAGCCCAAGGCCGTGGTGCATGCGCACCGCTGCGTGCGCGAGGTGGGACGCATCTCCGCCGAGCGGATGGGCATCACCGCCTCGGACCGGCTCTATGCCAGCTCGAAGCTCTTTTTCGCGTATCCGCTCACCAACCTGCTGCTCGCGGGGCTGCGCATCGGCGCGACGCTCATCATCGACCCCCAGTGGCCGACCGCGCAGTCGGTCGCGGAGACGGTCACGGCGACCAGGCCGACGGTGTTCTTCAGCGTGCCGTCGCTCTACCGCAACCTGCTGCACGAAAAGCTGGCGACGGGCTTCGCCGCGGCCGGCGTGCGCCGCTGCGTGTCCGCCGGCGAGGCACTGCCGCAGAGCCTGCGCACGGCGTGGCGCGACGCGACCCGTCTGCCGATGATCGACGGCTACGGGGCGTCCGAGGTGTTGGTGCTGGTGCTCACGGCAGTGGATGGCGACGACGGGCTGCAGCCGTCACCCGGCACCGCGGTCGAACCCGTCGACGCGGATGCGGCGGCGGCCGGCATGCCCACGCGGCTCCTGATCGGCAGCGCGATGCAGGCTCTGGGCTATCTCGACCGTCCGGCGGCGCAGGCCGACAGCTTCCGCTCGGGGCGGTTCTGTCCAGCGGATCTCTTCCTGCGTACGCCGGGCGGCGGCTGGCGCTTCGCGGGCCGCGAGGATTCGCTGGTCAAGATCAAGGGCCGATGGGTGAACCTGGTCGAGCTGGAAGAACGGCTGGGCGCGGGGCTCTCGGGCCTGCGCGAAGGCGCAGCGGTGTGCATTCCCGACGCGGACGGCATGGACGCAGTGGCGTACTTCTTCGCGGCGGGCGACGGTGATGGAGAGAAGGTGCGCCGCGCGCTCGACGAGCGCATCGCCGCACTGCCCCATTACCAGCGCCCGGCGTTGCTGCACGCGATCGAGACCCTGCCGCGCACCGCGACCGGCAAGCTGCTGCGTCGAAAGCTGGTGGAGCAGGTGCGGGCGGGCTGACCGGGCGCCGCGGCGCGCACCGCGTCATCGCCCCGCGCCGCAGTCGACCTCGTCGCGGTGCCCGAAGCCGCGCGCGTTGTCGATCAGGAACAGGCGTCGCGGGGTGAAGCGGTACCAATGCACCCGCGCGAGCGCCTCGACGATATCGGGAAGCGCTCGCCGTACACGCGGCGCACGCGCGCGCGCTCGTCGCCCTCCACCGGCGCCGCCCGCCCCTCGGCCTGAATGCCCGTGATCTCCGGCCAGTCGCGGTAGTCGCGCTGGATCGTCACCGCCACGCGCGGGTCGCGCTCGATCGCGCGGGCGTGGCGGCTCTGCGGCGACGAGAGGAAGTAGAGCTCGAGCCCCTCGAACGCGAAAAAGACCGCAGCAGCCCACGGGCCGTCCTCGTCGCACGTGGCGAGCGTCATCACATGATGCTGCGCGAGGAAGGCGGCGACGCGCTCGGCGAGCGCGTCGCTCATTGCGCGGATCCGCCGGACGCATCGCCCTCGGCGCTGGCGGGCTCCGGCGCGTCGGCGCGGACCGGGTCCGTCTCATGGAGACGCTTCAGCCTGTAGGCGAGCTGCGGCCGCGTGAGTCCAAGCAGACGCGCCGCGGAGGAGAGGTTGCCGCGCGCCTTGTCCACCGCCGTTTCGAGGAGCATCGCCTCGACCTGGTCGAGAGTCAGGGTCCCGTTCAGCACGGCTTCGCAGAGCGCGCGCCCCGCCTCCCACGGCCCGCCGCCGATGCGCCCGACCATGTCGAGACCCTGCGCGCGCAGCTCCTGCGTGCTGCACGGAAACAGGTGGCTCGCCTCGATGCGCGCGCCGCTCGGCGCGAGGATCACGCCGCGCTCGATCATGTTCTGCAGCTCGCGGATGTTGCCGGGCCAGGCATACGAGAGCAGCGCGCGCTTGGCGAGGTCGGTGAAGCCGCGCAGCTTCTTGCCGTTGATCGCCGCGTATTTCTCGAGGAAATGGCGCGCGAGCGGCGAGATGTCTTCCTTGCGCTCGCGCAGCGGCGGGATGTCGATCTGGTAGGCGTTGAGGCGGTAGTACAGGTCCGAGCGGAATCGGCCCTCCTTGACCCGCTGCGCGAGCCGCTGGTTGGTGGCCGCCACGAGGCGCACGTCGACCTTGCGCGCCCGCGTCTCGCCGAGCCGCTCGACCTCGCCCTCCTGGAGCACGCGCAGGAGCTTGCTCTGCGCGGGCAGCGGCAGGTCGCCCACCTCGTCGAGGAACAGCGTGCCGCCGTCGGCGCGCTCGAAGCGGCCCGGGCGGGCGACGAGCGCCCCGGTGAACGCGCCTTTCTCGACGCCGAACAGCTCGGCCTCGAGGAGCTCGTTCGGGATCGCGGCGCAGTTCACCGCCACGAACGGCTGCTCGCGCCGCGGGCTCATGCGGTGCAGCGCACGCGCGAACTGCTCCTTGCCGACGCCGGTCTCGCCGAGCAGGAGCACGGCGATTCGGCTCGGGGCCGCCGAGCGCAGAAGCTCGCACGCGGCCTTGAAGCCGGGCGAGTTGCCGATCATGTCGGAGCCGAGGAGCTGGCTCTCGCCGATGGTCGAACGAAGCTGGCCGACCTGGGTCTGCAGCTCGAGGAGCTGCTCGGCGATCGGCTCCGGCGCGAAGAATCGCATGTGCCGATCGGCATCGGGCCACTCTTCCACCGGCTTGCCGACGATGCGGCAGCTCGGCTGGCCCATGCCGACGCACTCGACTTCCAGGAACAGGATCGGCCGTCCCATGAACGCCGATGCGTACCCGCACGAGTAGCCGATCTGCGTCCAGCACACGGGCTCGCTATGGGTGCCGTAGAAGTGGCGGTGCCACTGCCCCTCCCACGAGTTTTCCCAGAGGAATTCGCCGTAGAACCGGCCGGCGGCCCGGTCGATCTCGATCCGCACCGGCTGCACCCGCACGATTCCTTCGAGGGTGTGCAGGCGCGGCCCGGTCATGAACGCCTCGACGTCGCTCGCTTGCTGTGCACGAGTTCGCGCGAGTTCGGCGTCGCGCACGCCCGAGGCGTAGCCCATGCGCGTGAGCAAGCCCTGCGCGCGCTCCATCCCGAGGCTGTCGATCAGCTCCTTGCGGAGCATCGCCTGCGCCTCGGCGTGCACGAGCAGCATGCGGTGCTCGTGCAGCCAGATCTGCCCGCTCTCGGGGCAGAAGCGCACTGCGGCACGGAGGTCGTCGGCGTCTTCTGCGGGCGCCACGCTGCGAAGCCGGGTCATTCGCACCCCTCCGCGTGTTGGGGTGTCATTTGTAGGCTCGCCACCCATTCGGGTCTTTGATCGGCATCAAGCGCGTCCGGCGCAGGCGAGACCGCGATGCGAGCCGCGTCGCAGCGCAGCAACGGACTCGCGCGCGCCGGTCGGCGCGCACCCGTCACTTGATCATTTCGTTCGTACCCGGTCCGAGGCGCGCCGGACTTCACCAAATGATGAAGTGTCGCGAAGCGCCCCCGTCGCGGCGCGGGCGCCTCGCGGGCGGGCGCGCGGCTGCCGCACTCTCTGGAGGCGCCGCGCCCGGCCGCGCGCCGTGTGCCGGCTGGCACGATCGATGCAGTCGGGTTCTCCCGCTCGGTCGGTTGTTCCCACCCAAACAGCTGCGCATCGAAGGAGGAGAGCCTCGATGAAATTCCCGGTACCGCACGATCTGAAGGCCAAGACCATTCCCGGCACCGAAGGCTGGGAGCGGATGTATCCCTACCAGTATCAGTTCGTCACCGACGACCCGGTGCGAAACCAGTACGAGAAGGAGACGTTCTGGTTCTACGACGGGCTGCACTATCCGGAACCGCTCTACCCCTTCGACACCATCTGGGACGAGGCTTGGTACCTCGCACTCTCGCAGTACAACAACCGGATTTTCATGGTTCCGCCGGTGCGCGGCGTGGACCACCGCATGATCAACGGCTACGTCTACATCTCGCCGGTGCCGGTCAAGGACGGCAACGAGATCGGCAGCCGCGTTCCGCATTTCATGGAGCGCGCCGGGCACTACTACAAGAACTGGGACGCGCTCGAGGCGAAGTGGAAGGTCAAGATGGAAGCGACCATCCGCGAGCTCGAGAAGCTCGAGATCCCGAGGCTGCCCGACATGGAGGCTGCGAGCGTCGTGACCGAAGCGCTCGGCGAGTCGACGGGCTTCCACCTCCTGAAGGCTTACGACGATCTCATCAACCTCGGCATCAAGTGCTGGCAGTACCACTTCGAGTTCCTGAACCTGGGCTACGCGGCCTACGTGTTCTTTCTCGACTTCATGCAGAAGCAGTTCCCGAGCATCCCGGCGCAGCGCGTGACGCAGATGATCTCGGGCATCGACGTGATCATGTATCAGCCCGACGAGGAGCTGAAGAAGCTCGCGGCGAAGGCGGTCGAGATCGGCGTCGACGGCGTGCTGAAGTCGAGCTCCGAGTGGACCGTGGTCGAGGCGGGGCTCAAGGCGCATCCGAAGGGGATGGACTGGCTCGGCTCGCTCAAGCTCGCGAAGGAGCCCTGGTTCAACGTCTCCACCGGCACCGGCTGGTTCCACCACGACCGCTCGTGGAACGACCAGATGAACGTGCCGCTCGTCGGCATCCAGACCTATATCGACAAGATCCGCGCCGGCGTGTCGATCGAGCGCCCGACCGAGAAGGTGCGCGCCGAGCGCGACCGCATCACCGCCGAGTACCGCGATCTCATCACCAAGGAAGAGGACCGCAAGCAGTTCGACGAGCTGCTCGGCTGCGCGAAGACCGTGTTCCCGTATGTCGAGAACCACCTCTTCTACGTCGAGCACTGGTTCCACTCGGTGTTCTGGAACAAGATGCGCGAGGTCGCCGCGATCCTCAAAGAGCACGGCATGATCGCCGACGTCGAGGACGTCTGGCTCCTCCGCCGCGACGAGATCAAGCAGGCGCTGTGGGACGTCGTCACCGCGTGGGCGACCGGCGTCACGCCGCGCGGCACCAAGACCTGGCCGCCGGAAATCGAGTGGCGCAAGGGCGTCATGGAGAAGTTCAAGGCGTGGGCGCCCCCGCCCGCTATCGGCACGGCGCCCGAGGTCATCCAGGAGCCGTTCACCATCGTGCTCTGGGGCGTGACCAACAAGTCGCTCGCCGACTGGGCCTCGGTGCAGGAGATCGGCGACCCCGAGAAGGTGAGCGAACTGAAGGGCTTCGCCGGCAGCCCGGGCATCGTCGAGGGCAAGGCGCGCGTCTGCCGCACCGTGTCGGAGGTGGGCCAGCTGCAGGAAGGCGAGATTCTCGTCGCGCCCACCACTTCGCCGTCCTGGGCGCCTGCGTTCGCCAAGATCGGCGCGTGCGTCACCGATGTCGGCGGCGTGATGAGCCACGCGGCGATCGTGTGCCGCGAATACGGCATGCCGGCGGTCGTCGGCACCGGCCACGCGACCAAGATCATCCGCACCGGGATGATGCTGCGCGTGGATGGCTCTTCAGGGGCGGTGAGCATCGCGCGCTGACATGCGGCCCGCGCAAGGACACGTCGCCGCGTCCGCCGCCCGAGCCGCGTCGGTTCGCGGCCCTGTGCGGCCGGCCGGCGACGCGCGGGCGAACGCTCGATTGAAACCGATGACGCAGGCGTCGCTTTCCCTGTCTTCCGGGAGCACGAGGGGGCGCGACTGCGCCGCGCCCCCGCGTACCGCGGCGAACTGAGGTGGAGGCCCTCATGGAAATCCACGAACGAGCACTGCAGCCCGCAACGCCGGTCGGGGCCGCAGGCGATTCCAAGCCGACGGTGCGCTGGTTTCAGGAGTGCGACAAGTCGGCGATCGCGGAGGTGGGCGGCAAGTGCGCCTCGCTCGGCGAGCTGATCGCGATGGGCGTGCGGGTGCCGCCGGGCTTCGCCGTCACCACGCACGGCTGCACGCGCTTCCTGCGCGACGCCGGGATCCTCCCGGAGATCATGGCCCTGCTGAAAGGCGTGCCGGCCGACGACATCGAGCGGCTCGAGGCGGTGTCGGCGGAAATCCGGCAGATGATCGAGTCGCGGCCGATGACCATCGAGATGGAAGACGAGATCGCCGAGGCCTACCGGCGTCTGAGCGTGCAGTGCTGCCTGCCCGCGGCGCCGGTGGCGGTGCGCTCGAGCGCGACCGCCGAGGATCTGCCCGGGGCGAGCTTCGCCGGACAGCAGGACACCTATCTCTGGGTGCGCGGCGCCGACGAGGTGATGCACCACGTGCGCCGATGCATCTCGAGCCTCTACACGGCGCGCGCCATCGGCTACCGGGTCCGGATGGGATTCGACCACGAGCAGGTGGCCATCAGCGTGGGCGTGCAGAAGATGGCGAACGCCTACACCGCCGGGGTGATGTTCACGATGCATCCTGCGAACGGCGACCGCTCGGTGATCGTGATCGATTCGAACTTCGGCTTCGGCGAGTCGGTCGTTTCGGGCGAGGTCACGCCCGATCACTTCGTCGTCAACAAGGTGACTCTCGACATCGCCGAGCGCACCGTGTCGCGCAAGGAGGTGGTGTGCACGGTCGACCTGAAGACGCAGCGTTGCCACACGGTCGAGGTGCCGTTCGAGCGTCAGATGGTGCAGTCGCTCATCGACGACGAGGTCACCGAGCTCGCCTGGATGGGCAAGCAGATCGAGAAGCACTACGGCCGGCCGATGGACATCGAGTGGGCGGTCGACAAAGACCTCCCCGCCGGCGGGAACATTTTCATCCTCCAGGCGCGGCCCGAAACCGTCTGGAGCGCGAAGGCCGAGGCGGCGAACGCCGCGCCGGCCGCACAGGAGACGGGCGCGACCTCGGCCATGCAGTACATCCTCACCGGGCTCCTCTCGGGCCGCAAGGTGAGCTAGCGCGACGCGACCGACGAGGACCGCACCGATGATCGTTCGCAACTGGATGAAGCCCACGCCGGTCACGGTGACCGGCGACATGCTGCTCTCCGACGCGAGTCGCATCTTCTCCGAGAGCAGCCTGCACGGCCTGCCGGTGGTCGAGGACGGCCGCCTGCGCGGCCTGATCACGCGCGCCAACTGCCTGCGCGCCGCGCACTTCGTCGCCCGCACGCAGAGCCCGGACGAGTTCGCGTACTTCTCCAATCGCCTGCGCGTGCGCGACATCATGGTGCGCAAGCCGGCGACGGTGGACGCCAACGACACCATGGAGGCCTGCCTGCAGAAGGGGCAGGAGCTGAACGTCGGACAGTTCCCGGTGATGGACGGCGACCGGGTCGTCGGCCTGATCTCGGCGAACGAGATCTTCGCGCTCGCCGCCCACTTCCTGGGCGCGTTCGAGCGCCGCAGCGGCGTAACCCTCGCGCCGATGGTGCTCGATCCCGGCACGATCGGCCGCGTCACGGACATCGTCGAGAGTCATTCGGGCGAGGTCATCGCGATCTACCCGATCGGGGTCGGCAAGCCGCCCGCCCATCTGAAGAAGCTGATCGTGCGCTTCCACGGCGCCGGCGTCGGCGCGATCGTCGCCGCACTCGAGGAAGCCGGCTACAGCGTCATCGAATCCGTCGAGAACGCGCGCTCCACCGTCGGGCAGTCTGCCTGAGGGCCGCCGCGTCACCCGTATCCGCAACGCCGCAAGAGGACGAATCATGGATCTTCGCAGCTACATCGAGCAATGCGACCAGGCCGGGGAGCTGAAGCGCGTCGGCGCGCCGGTCGACTGGAATCTGGAGATCTCGCACATCTCCAAGCTGGTCGAGGAGCGCAAGGGCCCGGCGCTGCTCTTCGAGAACGTGCGCGGCTACGGAACACCCGTGTTCACCGGCGCGTTCGCGACCACCAAGCGTCTTTCGATCATGCTCGGCCTGCCGCATCACTACACGATGTGCGAGTCCGCGCAGGCGTGGATGAAGAAGAGCATCGGCGCCGAGGGCCTGATCAAGGCGCGCGAGGTCAAGGACGGTCCGGTGCTCGCGAACGTGCTCGCGGGCGACAAGGTCGACCTCGCCATGTTCCCGGTGCCGAAGTTCTTCCCGCTCGACGGGGGGCGCTACATCGGCACCACGGTATTCGTCGTGCTGAAGGATCCGGAGACCGGCGAGACCAACCTCGGCACCTATCGCATGCAGATGCTCGACGGGAAGACCTGCGGCGTGCAGATCCTGCCCGGCAAGCGCGGCGAGCGGATCATGAAAAAGTACAAGAAGATGGGCAAGAAGATGCCCGCCGCGGCGGTGATCGGCTGCGACCCGCTCCTGTTCATGGCCGGCACGCTGATGCACAAGGGCGCGAGCGACTTCGACATCACCGGCACGGTGCGCGGCCAGCAGGCCGACTACCTGATGGCGCCGCTCACCGGCTTGCCGGTGCCGGCGGGCGCCGAGATCGTGCTCGAGGGCGAGATCGATCCCGACGGCTTCCGCCCCGAGGGTCCGTTCGCCGAATACACCGGCTACTACACCGACGAGCTGCACAAGCCGATTCCGAAGCCGGCACTCGAGGTGAAACAGATCCTGCACCGCGACAAGCCCATCCTGTGGGCGACGGGGCAGGGCCGCCCGGTCACCGACGTGCACATGCTGCTCGCGTTCACGCGCACGGCGACGCTCTGGACCGAGCTCGAGAAGATGAAGATCCCCGGCGTGCAGTCGGTGTGCGTGCTGCCGGAGTCCGCCGGCCGCTTCTGGGCGGTGGTTTCGCTGAAGCAGGCCTATCCGGGCCACTCGCGCCAGGTCGCCGATGCGGTGATCGCGACCAACACCGGCAGCTACGGCATCAAGGGCGTCATCACCGTCGACGACGACATCCAGGCCGACGACCTGCAGCGCGTCTTCTGGGCGCTCTCGTGCCGCTACGACCCGATGCGCGGCACGGAACTCATCAAGCGCGGGCGCTCGACACCGCTCGACCCGGCGCTCGATCCCGACTCCGACAAGCTGACGACCTCGCGCATCCTCATGGACGCCTGCATCCCGTACGAGTGGAAGCAGAAGCCGGTCGAGGCGCGCCTCGACGACGCGACGATCGCCGCGCTCAAGGCGCGCTGGTCCGAGTTCGGGCTCGACTGAGGAGGCCGCGCTCATGCCCAGGAAAGCCGCGAAATCGGCCGCCGGTGGCCGCCCGCTCGCCGAGCTGCTCGGCAGCCTGCCCTGCCCGACGGGCCTCTTGTGCGCGCGTGCCGGCAGCGCGACCGACGTGGTGGCCGCGACCGCGATGTGGGTCTCGTACGACCCCGTGATCGTCGCCGTGTATCTCAAGCCCGGCAGCACGGCGCACCGGCTCGTCAACGAGGGCCGGCACTTCACCTTCAACGTCGCCGACGAGGCGCAGAACGCGGCCGCGCTGAAGGCCGGGTCGATCAAGGGCGGCGACGCCGGGAAGCTCGCGAAAGTCGGCGTGACGCTGGTGCCGGGGTCGGTGCCGAGCCCGCGCGTCGCCGGCGCTGCGGCGAGCTACGACTGCCGCGTGCTCAAGGTGGCCGCGTGCGGCGACCACGATCTCTTTCTCGGCCTCGTCACCGACTGGACGGTGCGCGCCGGCGGCAAGCCGGTGGTGCGCTTCGGCGGCGCGAGCTGCGGCGTGGGCAAGGCCCTGCCCGGCCCGTCGGTGAGCTACCCGCACTGAGCCGAACACCAACCCAATCCCGTTTCAGGAGCCCCCATGGACAAGGCCAAGGACGTGAAGCTCGTGATCCTCGACGTCGACGGCGTGATGACCGACGGCCGCATCGTGATCGACGACAACGGCCTCGAGCAGCGCAACTTCGACATCAAGGACGGTCTCGGCGTGGTCGCGCTGCAGATGTGCGGCGTCGAGGTCGCGATCATCACCTCGAAGAAGTCCGGCTCGGTGCGCCACCGCGCCGAGGAGCTGAAGATCAAGCGCTTTCACGAGGGCGTGCGCAAGAAGACCGAGCCCTACGAGCAGATGCTGGCCGAAATGGGCATCACCGATGCGCAGGTCGCCTATGTCGGCGACGACCTCGTCGACCTGTCGATGATGAAGCGCGTGGGCGTGCCGATCGCGGTGGCCGACGCGGTCGACGAGGTGCGCGAGGCGGCGACCTACGTGACCATCGCGCGCGGCGGCCACGGCGCGGTGCGCGAGGCAGCGCAAATGATCCTCAAAGCCCAGGGCAAGTGGGACGCGATGCTCGCCAAGATCGGCTGAGCGCGCCCGCCCGCAACCCGTCGACTCAGGAGAACCGAGCCGTGAAGCCCCCCCGCAGCAACCGCGAATTCGTCGAAGCGTGCCTCGCCTCCGGCGACGCGGTGCGCATCCAGCAGCAGGTCGACTGGGAGAACGAGGCCGGCGCGATCGTGCGCCGCGTCTGCGAGCTGGCCGCGCCCGCGCCCCTCATGGAGAGCATCAAGGACTACCCGGGATTCCGCTACTTCGGGGCGCCGCTCTCCACCTACCGTCGCATGGCGATCTCGATGGGGCTCGACCCGGCGACCAGCCTGCCGGAGCTCGGCCGCGAATACCTGAAGCGCACGAACGGCGAGCCGGTCGCCCCGGTGATCGTCGGCCGCAAGGACGCGCCGTGCAAGGAGAACGTGCTGAAGGGCGCCGACGTCGACCTTTGCAAGCTCCCCGTTCCATTGGTCCACGACGGCGACGGCGGCCGCTATGTCGGCACCTGGCACGCGGTGATCACCAAGCACCCGGTGCGCGGCGACGTGAACTGGGGCATGTACCGCCAGATGATGTTCGACTCGCGCACCATGTCCGGCGCGGTGTTCCCGTTCTCCGACCTCGGCAAGGCGCTCAACGACTACTACCTGCCGCGCGGCGAGACCTGCCCGTTCGCCACCGCGATCGGCCTCTCTCCGCTCGCGGCGATGGCCGCCTGCGCGCCCTCGCCGATCCCCGAGCCGGAGCTGGTCGGCATGCTGGCCGGCGAGCCGGCGCGGCTGGTGAAGTGCGAGACCAACGACCTCGAGGTGCCGGCCGACGCCGAGATCATCCTGGAGGGAGAGATCCTGCCCGACTACAAGGTCGAGGAGGGGCCGTTCGGCGAGTACACCGGCTACCGCACCAGCCCGCGCGAGTTCCGCATCACGTTCCGCGTCAACTGCATCACGTACCGCAACAACGCGACGATGACGATCTCGAACATGGGCGTGCCGCAGGACGAGGGGCAGCTGCTGCGCTCGTTCTCGCTCGGACTCGAGCTCGAGAAGCTCCTCAAGAGCCAGGGCATCCCGGTGACCGGCGTGTACATGCACCCGCGCTCGACGCATCACATGATGATCGTCGGCGTGAAGCCGACTTACGCCGGCATCGCGATGCAGATCGCGCAGCTCGCGTTCGGCAGCAAGCTCGGACCGTGGTTCCACATGGTGATGGTCGTGGACGACCAGACCGACATCTACAACTGGGACGAGGTCTATCACGCGTTCTGCACGCGCTGCAATCCGGAGCGCGGCATCCACGTGTTCCGGAACACCACCGGCACCGCCCTGTATCCGCATGCGACGCCGCACGACCGCCGCTACTCGATCGGCTCGCAGGTGCTCTTCGACTGCCTCTGGCCCGTGGACTGGGACCGGATCAACGACGTGCCGACGCTCGTCTCGTTCCGCAACGTCTATCCGAAGGAGGTGCAGGAGAAGGTGCTGTCCAACTGGGTCAACTACGGTTTCGCGCCGGTGGCGCGCTGAATCCGCGACGGGAGCCGACGCGATGAGCCAATGGGAAGTGTTCGTCAACGAGCTCGGCGAGCTCGCGGAAGGCCGGGATCTGGAGCTGACCATCCGCACCCTCGACCCCGGCATCCACAAGTACACCTACAAGCGCGCGAAGGTCCGGGTTTCCAAGATTCTCGAGGAGCTGCCCGACCAGCTGCAGGTCCGATTCGGGCGCGGCCAGCTCTCGCCGCAGCGCTACTCGATCGAGGTGCTCGAGGAAGTGCAGCGCATGCCGGCGAAATACCGTTAGCGGCAGGCGAAGGGCGGGGCCATGACTTACCGCGATCTGCGCGCGTTCCTCGATGCGCTCGGCGACGACGTGCGGCGCGTCGACGCGCCTTTCGATCCGCGCCACGAGATCGCGGCGGCGTTGCGTGAGGCGCGCGCCGAGGCGCCCGCGTTGCTGTTCGAGAACGTCGCGGGCCATCCCGGCTGGCGCGTCGTCGGGAACCTGATCGCCAACCGGCGCCGCCTCGCGCGCGCGTTCGAGACGGCCGAAGCGGAGCTCGCGGAGACCTACCTGCAGCGAAAGCAGCGCGGAATCGACCCGGTCGACGCGCGCGACGCGCCCTGCAAGGACGTGATCGTCACCGAGGGCGACGACCTGATCGGCGCCGTGCCCATCCTGACCCACCACGAGCGCGACGCCGGGCCGTTCATCACCACCGGAGTCGTCCTGTGCAAGGACCCGGCCACCGGACGCCGCGGGATGGGCGTGCATCGCATGATGGTGCACGCCGGACGCCGCCTCGGGATCCTGCTCGCCAATCCGCCGCTGTCGCTCTTTCACGCGGCCGCGGAGTCGCGCGGCGAGCCGCTGGAGATCGCCGTCGCCCTCGGACTCGAGCCCGCCCTCGTGGTCGCGTCGGTGGTGAAGGTGGGGCCGCTGGTTCCGGACAAGATGGCGATTGCGGGCGCGCTGCGCGGCGCACCGGTCGAGATGGTGCGCGGCGAGACGGTCGGCGTGCAGGTGCCGGCGCGCGCCGAGGTCGTGATCGAGGGCCGCGTGCTTCCCAACGTCCGCCAGCGCGAAGGCCCGTTCGGCGAGAACACCGGCGCCTACTTCAGCAACGAGAGTCCGGTGGTCGAGGTCACGGCGGTGACGCATCGGCGGCAACCGATTTATCCAGGCCTGACCCCCTGGTCGGCCGACGTGGACATGCTGCTCTGGCTCGCGGCCGGCACCGAGATGCTCGGCCAGCTGCGCGCGCACGTCTCGGGCGTCGCCGACCTCGAGCTCATGGGCGGCACGGCCGGGTTCTCGATGGTGATCGCGACCTCCGGCACGTCGCGCACCGAGGTGCGGCGGCTCATCCACCTCGCGCTCGCGATGGACAAGCGGCTCAAGACCGTGACGGTCGTCGACGACGACGTCGATATCCGCAGCCCGCGCGAGATCGCCTGGGCGATGGCGACGCGCCACCGTCCGGCGCAGGACACCATCGTGATCGAGGGCACCGAAGCCTACGTGATCGACCCGTCCGCGAGCGGCGCCGCCCAGGCCTCGAAGATCGGGTTCGACGCCACGCGCGGCGGCGGCGGCGCGGCGTTCGACAAGGCCCGCCTGTCCGCGGCGGCGGTCGCCAAGGCGCGCGCCCATCTCGCGGACCTGATGCCATGAGGGAGTAACGCAGCGATGAGACTGGTCGTCGGGATGTCGGGAGCGAGCGGCGCGATCTACGGCGTGCGCATCCTCGAAGTGCTGAAGCGGCTCGGCGTCGAGACGCACCTCGTGATGTCCGACTCCGCCAAGCGCACGATCGTCTACGAGACCGACCGCCAGATCGACGAGATCAAGTCGCTCGCGACCCACGTGCACGACCTGAACGACGTCGGCGCGTGCATCTCCAGCGGCTCGTTCAGGCACGACGGCATGGTGATCGCGCCCTGCTCGATCAAGACCCTGTCGGCGCTCGCGCACTCGTTCAACACCAACCTTCTGATCCGCGCCGCCGACGTGACGCTCAAGGAGCGGCGCAAGCTCGTGCTGATGGTGCGCGAGACGCCGCTGCACCTCGGCCACTTGCGCCTGATGGTTCAGGTCACGGAGACCGGGGCGGTGCTCGTGCCGCCGCTGCCGGCGTTCTATCACCGGCCGAAGACGCTCGACGACATCGTCAACCAGTCGGTGAACAAGGCGCTCGACCAGTTCGGCGTCGATCTCGACCTCTTCAAGCGCTGGACCGGCAACGAGGAGCGCGAGCTTGCCAAGGCGCGCAACTGAAGGCGGCCGCGCCGAGCCCGCCTTCACGGGCATCGTCTGCAGCGGGCTCGGCGAAGGCGCCCGCTTCACCGCACGCGTTCCGGCGGCAGCTCGGCTTCGAGCCGTGGCCGGGAACGCTCAACCTGCGCATGGACGGCGCCGAGTGGGCCGCGTGGCGCGGCAGCGTCCGGACGCGCCCGGGGATCGTAATCGAGCCGCCGCCGGGTTTCTGCGCCGCGAAGTGCTTCCCCGTGGTGCTGAACGACCGCGCGGAAGCCGCCGCGGTGGTTCCGGACGTGGACGACTACCCCGCCGACAAGCTCGAACTGATCGCACCGGTCGCGTTGCGCGCGGCCCTCACGCTCGAAGAGGGCGACCGCGTGCGGGTGCGGCTCCTCGCCTGAGCGGGGCGCGACCATGGCCGCGAACCGCGCGCTCCCGCCGACGGTGCTGGCGCGA
>JALOSW010000204.1 GCA_025458245.1 Burkholderiales bacterium | reverse complement strand
GCCGGGCACGTGGATCATGCGCTGCAGGCGCCCGTCGGCCGGCATGTGAATGCGGTGATAGTCGCGCGGGCTGAGATACAGGGTGGCGAAGTGGCCGCCGTGAAAGCGCCGGGCGAGCGTGTCGTCGCCGCCGACCAGCGCGGCCGTCGTGTAGTGGTGGCCCTTCGCCTGGAAGATGCGATCGCCGTCGATGGCGCCGAACTGGCTGATCGCGCCGTCCACGGGGCAGATCCACGCGGCGTCCGCGAGCGGCCGCGCGCCGGGCTTAAGGGGCCGGGTGAAGAACTCGTTGAAGCTGCGGTAGCGCGAAACGTCGGGCTCGGCCGCCTCGGCCATGTCGACGCCATAGCGGCGCACGAACCAGCGGATCACCGCCGTCGTCGCCGATCCGCCCTCGGCCCCGGCGAGGCGGCCCATCAGGACGGTGAGCGCCTTCTTGGGCAGCAGGTATTGCGGGAGGACGGCGAGGCGGTCGGACATGAGCGAAGGCGGCGTTACGAAGCGCGCGGCGAATCGGGCCACAAGTGTATCGTTCGCCCGAGTCGCCGTGGCCGGCGGCTCGCGACGATCCAGACCCAATGGTGCCCGCGAGTTCTTGGATCCTGAATCCGGGATCCTGAGTCCCGGATCCTGAAGTTCGAGCCCTGAATCCTGAAACCAATGTCCCCCACCGTTTTCATCACCGGCGCTTCGAGCGGCATCGGCGCGGCGCTGGCGCGTCACTACGGGCAACGGGGTGCGACGCTCGGCCTGGCCGCGAGGCGCCACTCGGAACTCGTCACCCTCGTCCAGCGAGTCGGAGCAAACGCGTCGATTCACGCCGTGGACGTCGCGAATCCCGACGCGATCGCGCGCGCCGCGCGGGACTTCATGGCGGCGCACGGCGTGCCCGACATCGTGGTCGCGAACGCGGGAATCTCGGTCGGCACTCACGGCGGCGACGAGGGCGACGTGCAGGTGCTCGATCGGGTCTTCCGCGTCAACGTCGTCGGGCTCGCGGCGACGCTGCAACCGTTCGTCGAGCCGATGCGGGCGCGCGGGACCGGCCGCCTGGTCGGCATCGCGAGCGTAGCGGGCGTGCGCGGGCTACCCGGCGCCGGCGCCTATTCCGCCTCGAAAGCCGCAGTGAAGGCGCTGATGGAAAGCCTGCGGCTGGACTTCCACGGGACCGGGGTGCGCGTCGTCACCCTCTCGCCCGGCTACATCGACACGCCGATGACGAAAAAGAACCCCTATCCGATGCCGTTCCTGATGCCGCCCGACGTGTTCGCGGCGAAGGCCGCCAGGGCGATCGAGCGCGGCACGTCGTTCACGGTCATCCCCTGGCAGATGGGCGTCGCCGGACTCGCGCTGCGGGCGATGCCGAACTGGTTGTACGACCGGCTGTTCGCGCGCGCGCCGCGCAAGCCTCGGGGGCTGCCGCTCTGAGAGGCTTCACCGCAAAGGCGCAAAGGACGCGAAGGAGCGCAAAGAAACAACGGATGCAAAGGGCATCCCGGACGTACAGACTCGAGCTCACGCGTGCTTCTGCGACTCGGCTCGCCGTTTGGTACGCAGAAGACTTTCCGTTGCGGCCCTTTGCGCTCTTTGCGCCTTAGCGGTTCCGCCTTGCAAAGCCTTCGCGACGCCGCCGGCACCCTTCACGCGCCCGCCAAGGGCGAGGTGCGGATCGTCTCGCTCGTACCGTCGATCACCGAGCTCGTCGTCGACCTCGGGCTCGCGCGCGCGCTCGTCGGCCGCACCGGCTTCTGCGTGCATCCGCGCGACATCGTGCGGCGCATTCCGAAAGTGGGCGGAACCAAGGACGTCGATCTCGAAAAGCTGCGCGCGCTGGCGCCGACGCACGTGATCGTCAACGTCGACGAAAACCGGAAGGAGTCGGCCGATGCGCTGCGCGAATTCGTGCCGAACGTAGTGGTCACGCATCCGCTCGCGCCCGAGGACAATCTCGCGCTGTACCGTCTGGTCGGCGGCATCTTCGGCAGGGACGTCGAAGCCGGGAACCTTTGCGCGCGCTTCGAAGCGTCACTCGCCGAGGCGAGGGGCATCGCCGCGGATTTCGCTCCGGAGCGCGTTCTCTATCTCATCTGGCGCAACCCGTGGATGACGATCTCGCGCGACACCTACATCTCGCGAACGCTGGCGCTGGTGAACTGGAACACCGCGCCGACCGCGTCGGCGACGCGCTACCCCGAGGTCGCCCTCGACGCGGCGCTGCTCGCGGACGTGGATACCGTGATGCTGTCGAGCGAGCCGTACCGGTTCACCGAGGAGCACGTGGCGGAACTCGCGGCGATGCCCGCTCTTGCGGGCAAGCGGGTGATGCTGATCGACGGCGAGATGACGTCGTGGTACGGGAGCCGCGCGATCGCGGGGTTGCGGTATCTAGCGGCGCTGCGCGCGAGGGGCCCTGCGTAACCGCAAAAGCGCAAAACCCGCAAAGGGTCGCAAGAAAATCTTCTGGTAAGGGTGCGACGTCCGGGTCGACGGTCCCCGCGGTCGCTCCGGCTCACAAGTCGCAGACGCGTGATCCCTTCCTTTGCGTGACTTTGCGTCTTTTGCGCTTTTGCGGTTCCCCTCGCCCCCGCCGTCACTGCGCCCGCGGCTCTTTCGCCTTCGGCTTCTTCGCGTCCAGCCGCAGCGCGACGAACGACCCCGGCGCGTTCTCGAGCGGCTTCAGCTTGCCGTCGCCCGGCACGCGTGCCGGCACCATCTCGTGCTTGTTTTCGCCGGCGATCCACTTCTCCCAGTCGGTCCACCAGGAGCCCTCGTAGCGCGTCGCGCCCGCCTGCCAGTCGTCGGGCTTGTCCGGGTTTTCGGCGTTGGTCCAGAAACAGTACTTGTTCGCCGATGGCGGGTTGACGATGCCGGCGATGTGGCCCGAGCCGCCGAGCACGAAGCGCACCGCGCCGCCGAGCGCGCGCGAACCGAGGTACACCGAGCGCCACGGCGCGATGTGGTCCTCGGCCGTCGAGATGAAGTACGAGGGGGTCTTGACCTTGGAGAGGTCGATCGGCACACCGCCCACCTCGATGCCGCCCGGCACCTTGAGCAGGTTCTTCATGTACATGTTGCGAAGATAGAAGCTGTGCATCTTCGCGGGCATGCGCGTGGAGTCGGAGTTCCAGTAGAGAAGATCGAACGGGAACGGGTCCTTGCCCATCAGGTAGTTGTTCACCACGAACGACCAGATGAGATCGTTCGAGCGCAGCATGTTGAACGTCGTGCCCATCTCGGAGCCTTCGAGATAGCCGCGCTCGTTCATGCGCTTCTCGAGGTTCGAGACCTGTTTCTCGTCGATGAAGACGCCGAGCTCGCCGGGGATGGAGAAGTCGAGCAGCGCGACGAAGTACGTGGCGCTCTTGATGCGGTTGTCCTTCTTCGCGGCCATGTACGCGAGGGTCGTGCCGAGCAGCGTCCCGCCGAGGCAGTAGCCGATCGCGTTCACGTCCTTCTCGCCGGTCGCCTTCTCGATCGCGTCGAGCGCGGCGAGCGGGCCTTCGTACATGTAGTCGACGAAATCCTTCGTCGCGAGCTTCGCGTCGGGGTTGACCCACGAGATCACGAACACGGTGTGACCCTGCTCGGTCGCGTAGCGGATGAACGAGTTCGACTGCCGCAGGTCGAGGATGTAGTACTTGTTGATCCACGGCGGGATGATGAGCAGCGGCCGCTTGAACTGCTCCTTGGTGAGCGGCTCGTACTGGATCAGCTGCATCAGGTCGGTCTGGAACACGACCTTGCCGGGCGTCGTGGCGACGTTCTCGCCCACCTTGAACGCCTCGTAGTTGGTCATGCTGACGCGCAGCTGCCCGTCGCCCGCCTCGATGTCCTTGAGCAGGTTGTTGAGGCCCTTCACGAGGTTCGCGCCGCCGGTCTTCATGGTCTCGCGCAGCACCTGCGGGTTGGTGAGCGCGAAGTTCGACGGCGCGAGCGCGTCGACGTACTGGCGGGTGAAGAAGGCGACCTTCTTGCGTGCGTCGTCGGGCAGGCCCTGCACGCCGGCGACCGACTCGTGGATGTGGCGGGCGGCGATCAGGTAGCTCTGCTTGAAATAGTCGAAGAGGAAGTTGTTCTCCCACTCCGCGTCCTTGAAGCGGCTGTCGGACTTCGACGGTTCCGCGACCGGCTGCACCGGCTGGCCCATCATCTTGAGCCAGGAGTTCTGCCACAGCGTCATGTAGTCGCGCATCATGCTCATCTGCAGCTCGGCGAGGCGCGCGGGGTTCGCGAGCATCCGCTGCCAGAGATCCATGAACGCCTTGGCGATGCCGAACTCGTCGGTCGCGAGCGA
>JALOSW010000203.1 GCA_025458245.1 Burkholderiales bacterium | reverse complement strand
GCGATGCGAGGGCTCGGCGGTGATGTCGGCACCGTCGAACCGGATCGATCCGCCGGAGGACTGGTACACGCCCGAGATGGTGCGCATGAGCGTGGTCTTGCCGACGCCGTTCGCGCCGAGCACCGTGACGATGCTCTTCTCGCCGACGTCGAGCGAGACGCCGTGCAGGATCTCCTGCAGGCCCATCTTCACCTTGAGATCGCGCACCGCGAGGAGGCTCATGCGTGCGCCTCGTCCTCGGTGCCGAGATAGGCGGCGAGCACGGCCGCATCGCGCTGCACTTCGGCAGGTGTGCCGTCGGCGATCTTGCGCCCCGACGCGAGCACCATCACGCGCTGGCAGATCTCCATCACGAGCGACATGTCGTGCTCGACGAGAAGCACGGTGAGCCCCTCGCCGTTCAGCTCGCGGATGAAGCGCGCGAGTTCGGACGTCTCGCGCTCGTTCAGGCCCGCGGCGGGCTCGTCCAGGATGAGCAGGCGCGGCCGGCCGGCGAGGGCGCGCGCGATCTCGAGATACTTCCGCTTCCCGTAGGAGAGGTTCGCAGCCAGTTCGTTCGCCTCCGCCGAGAGGCCGACGCGCGCCAGCGCGTCGCGCGCGGACTTCGTGATCTGCTCGCGCTCGGCCGCCGCGCGCGCACCGCCCAAGCCGAGCGGTTCCCACCAGAAATTGCGCGTGTGTCCGAGCGGACCGACGCTCACGTTATCGAACACGGTCATGTTCGGAAAGATGCGCAGGTTCTGGAACGTGCGCCCGATGCCGCGCCGCGCGATCTGGTAGGGCTCGAGCCCGGTGATCGTCTCGCCAGCGAGCCGGATCGTGCCCGATGTGACCGGCGTGACGCCCGAGATGAGGTTGAAGAGCGTCGTCTTGCCGGCGCCGTTCGGGCCGATCAGGCCCACGAGCGCCCCCTGCGCGATCTCGGCCGAGACCGCGTCCACCGCGGTGAGTCCGCCGAAGCGGCGGGTGACGGCTTCGATCTCGAGCAGCGCGCTCATCGCGACCATCCGAGTCCGGCGCGGCGCAGCTGGTTGCGCGCGAATGCGAGCGCCGACACCTCGCCGAACAGGCCCTTGGGCAGGAACAGGATGCAGAGGAAAAGCACCACGCCCACTGCGACCATGCGAACGTTGCCGGCGCCGCGCAGCAGCTCGGGCAGCACGATCAGGATGATGGCGCCGATCGCCGATCCGGGAACGCTGCCGAGCCCGCCGACGACCGCCATCGTGAGGAGCAGGATCGATTCGCCGAAGCGGAAGCTCTCCGGGCTGATGTAGCCCGAGGTGTGCGCGAACAACGCCCCGGCGATGCCCGCGAAGAAGCACGCGATGGTGAACACCTCGATCTTGAGGCGCACGGCATTGAGGCCCATCGCCTCGGCGCACTGGTCGTCCTCGCGCAGCGCGCGCAGCCCGTTCCCGTAATACGAGTGCGTGAGCCGCCAGATCGCCCACACCGAGACAAGGGTAGCGGCGAGCACGACGAGCAGGTTGACCGTCAGGCCCTCGTGGCCGAACACCGTGATCGACGGGATGCCGCGGATGCCCATCGGCCCGCGCGTGAAGCCGGTCCAGTTGGTGATCGCGACCACGATCATCTCGCCGATGGCGAGGGTCGCCACCGCGAAATAGATGCTGGTGAGCCGCATGGTCGGCAGCGCCACGAGGAAACCGAAGAACGCCGTGACCAGCCCCGCGAGCGGCAGCGTTACCCAGAACGAGAGCCCGAGCTTCGTCGAGAGGAGCGCGGCGGCGTACGCGCCGACGCCGTAGAACGCGGCGTGGCCGAGCGTCATGAGCCCCGCCGTGCCGGTGACGAGATTGAGGCTCGCGGTGAGGATCACGAAAATCAGCGCCGTGATCGCGACCTGCACCGCGTAGCTCGACCCGGAGAGCAGCAACGCCGCCGTGACCGCCGCCACGGCGAGGACGGTGCCGATCAGAGCAAGGGGCTTCATCGCGCGTTCACACCCGCTCGCGGCTGTAGCCGAAGATGCCGCGCGGGAAGAACACGAGCGTCACGATCAGGAACCCGTACGCGATCAGGTCTTTCCAGCCCGCCGACACGAAGTCGGTCGCGACCGACTCTGCGACGCCGAGGATCAGCGCGGAGATCACCGCGCCGGGGATCGACGAGAGCCCGCCCATCACCATGGCCACGAACGCCTTCACCGCCGGCCCGAAGCCCATGTGCGGAAAGATCGAACCGTCGTAGAGCCCGACCATGATGCCGGCCACCGCGCCGAGCATCGAGCCGACGAGGAACGTGGCGACGATCGCACGCTCGGTGTTGATGCCGACGAACTGCGCGCCCAGCACGTTGTTCGACACGGCGCGGATCGCGAGCCCGGTGCGGGTGCGATAGAGCATCCACTGCAGGCCCGCGAGCATCAGGATCGACGCGCCGAGGATGACCAGGTTGCCGTCGGTGAGTGCGACACCGCCGATCATGATCGGCGTCTGCAGGAGGTAGCTCTGCGGGATCACCTGCATCTCGCCGCCGAACGCGAGGTCGAGCACTTCGCGGGCGACGATCGAGAGCGCGAGCGAGGAGAGCAGCGTCGCCTCGCGCATCGCGCGCGACTTGATCGACGCCTCGTCGCGGAAGCGGCGGAACGGCTTGAACGCGAGCCGCTCCAGCCCGAAGCCGGTGAGCGCGCCGACCGCCGCGACCACCAGCAGCACCGCGAAGAGCGGCGGCGCGACGCTGGTGATGAGCAGCAGACCCGCGAACGCGCCGATGGTGTAGACCTCGCCATGTGCGAAGTTGACGACGTTCAGCACGCCGAAGATCAGCGTGAAGCCGATCGCGACGAGGGCGTACACGAGCCCGAGCGAGAGCCCGTTGACGATCTGCTGCAGGAAGTGGACGTCGAACATTGACATTGACGGAACGAAAACGGCGCCCGCGACCGGGCGCCGTCCGACCGGCTGTCTCCGCTATTGCTGCGGCATCACCACGAACTTGCCGCCCTTCACTTCCATTTTCGCGAGCGTCTTGGAGGGCTCGCGCGTCTGCGGATCGAAAGTGGTCGCGCCGGTCACGCCGGGGTAATCCTTGGTCGCGGCGAGCGCGTCGCGCACCTGCGCGCGCGTGGCGTTCGGGCCGGCGCGCTTGAGCGCCTCGAGCATGATGCCGGTGGCGTCGTAGCCCTGCGCGGCGAACTGGTTCGGCTCCTGCCCATAGCGCTTCTTGTAATCCTCGACGAATGCGCGCACGTTCGCCGCCGGGTTGTTGGCGTCGAAGGTGGTGGTGAGCTTCATGCCGTCGACGGCGTCGCCGCCCAGCTCGATGAGCTTGGGCGCGTAGAGCGCGGAGGTCGAGTAGAACGGCACCTTCATCCCGAGCTGCTTCGCCTGCTGGAGCAGGAGCGCGCCCTCTTCGTAGAACATGGCGAGGTACACGGCATCGGGGTTGGTGCGCTGCACCTTGGTGAGGATCGAGCGGAAGTCGCGCGTGCCGGGGTTGAAGTACTCGGTGGTCGCCTTGCCGCCGAGCTGCTCGAAGCTCTTCTGGAAGTTCTCCGCGGCGGAGAGGCCCCAGTCATTCTGCAGCGCGAGCACCGCCACGTTCTTGACGCCGAGATCCTTCAGCCACTTGGCGTTGTACGGGCCTTCCTGGGCCTGCGTGGTGATGTTCCGGAACTGCCACTTGCTGATCTTGGTGTAGTCCGGGTGCGACGCAGTCTGCGAGAGCTGCGCCATGCCTTCCTTGGCGTACACCTCGCCGACGGCCATCGACGGGCCGCTGGCGAAGTCGCCGAGCACGCCGACGATGCGCTTGTCGTCGACGAACTTACGGCCGATGGCGACCGCTTCCTTGGGATCGCTCTTCGAATCCTCCCAGACGATCACGACCTTGCGGCCGCCCACGCCGCCCGCGGCATTGAACTTCTCGAGCTGCATGGTGGCGGCGTTGCGAAACACTTCGCCGTACTGCGACTGCGTTCCGGTGAGCGGCGCTTGATAGCCGATGTAGATTTCCTGCGCAGCGGCGGGAGCGACGAGCGCGGCGCCGAGGGCGACGGCGACGATGGTGCGGACGAGCGACTTCATGCGATGCCTCCTTGTGCGGAAGACGGTGGGGAGTTCAGGCGGGGCCGGGGCGGACGCGCAGGTGACAGCAGCCGTCCTCGCCCGGCTTCCAAGTGGTGCCGGCGAACACGAACCCCGCGCTTTCGAACGTGCCGTTGTCGACGATGCCGGCGATGCGGCACATCGTCTCGAGCTTGGCGTCCGAGACGCCCGCGTCCTGCCACGCCTCTTTGAGCGGGCAGGCGTGGAACTTGATGTCGAGCCCGCCG
>JALOSW010000202.1 GCA_025458245.1 Burkholderiales bacterium | reverse complement strand
CGCCACGACGGGCTTCGTGCTGCCCTCGACCGCGCGGATCACCGTGTGGAGATTCGGCTCGGCGAGCGCCTTGGGCGAGTTGAACTCGCGGATGTCCGCCCCGCCCGAGAACGCCTTGCCGGCGCCCGTGATCACGACCGCCTTCACGGCCGCATCGGCTTCGGCGCGCTCGAGGCCGGCAACGATGCCGGCACGCAGCGCGTGCCCCAGCCCGTTGACCGGCGGATTGTCGAGAGTGATTACGGCGACGTCGCCGTGCACCGCGTAGTTGGCGCTGCTCATGCGTTCTCCAGAACAGGGGTTGGTGTGCGTGGAATGTCCGGAACGGCGCGCGTGACGCGCGCCGATTCACGTCCCCGATCAGCCGCGTCCGGGCCCGCGGGGGGCCGGCACCGTCAACCGGGCAGACCGTGACTATGCGGCAAAACGGGGCGCTTGTCAGCGCCCCCGAACGCTTCCGTCTAGCAGATGCGGACGGTGCAGCGTCACTGCGCGCCGCCCCCTTCCGCTCCCCGATCTCCAAAACAGCGATGCCTGCGCCACCGGCTTGCCTCAGAGGGGTGCGGCCACGCCGATGCCGCGCTCGGCGAACACGGCGCGCAACGCTTTTGCGAACACGACGGCGCCGGGGTGGTCGCCGTGCAGGCAAAGGGTTCCCGCCGCGACCGGCACCTCGGGGCCGGCGAGCGAGCGGACCCGACCCTCCTCCACCATCATCAGGACCTGCGCAACCGAGGCCGACTCGTCGGTGATCATCGCGCCCGGCTCGCCCCGCGGCGTGAGCGTCCCGTCCGGCTGATACGAGCGGTCCGCGAACACCTCGCCGACAGAGCGGACTCCGTGCCGTGCCGCGGCGCTCATCATGGCGCTGCCGGAGAGCGCGTACAGGAGCACACCGCCGCCGAGATCCTTCGTGGCGCGAGCGATCGCATCCGCGAGCGCCTCGTCCTTTGCCGCCATGTTGTAGAGCGCCCCGTGCGGTTTGACGTGGTGCAGCTTCGTGCCTGCTGCACGCGCGAACGCCTCCACCGCGCCCGCCTGGTAGAGGACGAGGTCGTAGACCTCCTTAGCGCTCACCTTCATCACCCGGCGCCCGAAGCCGGCGAGGTCGGGAAGCGACGGATGCGCGCCGACGGCGACGCCGTGATCGACCGCGCGGCTCACGGTCTCGCGAATGGTCGCGGGATCGCCCGCGTGAAAGCCTGCCGCCACGTTCGCCGAGGTGATGAGCGGCATGATCGCGGCGTCGTCGCCCATCTGCCACGCGCCGAAGCTCTCGCCCATGTCGCAGTTGAGGTCAATCGTTCTCATCGCCGAACTCCCAGCGCAAACGCTCCAGCAAATCGTCGACGCGGCGCGCGAGGTCGCTCCGCGCCGCGTCGGCCTCGGCAAGGCCCACTCTCTCGAACCGCACTGCGGCGGCGCCAGGCGCCGCCTGTGCGAGCCGCGGCATGTCCGCCGAAATCACTTCGGCGATGCGCGGATAGCCCCCGGTCGTCTGGTGATCGGCCATCAGCACGATCGGCTGGCCGCCGCCCGGCACCTGCACCGTGCCGAGGCAGACGGCCTGCGAGACGATGTCCTTCGGCGCGCGCAGTGCGAGCTTCGGTCCGAGCAGACGATAGCCCATCCGGTTGGAGTCGGGCGCGACGCGCCATCGCTCGGCGGTCAGCGCAGCGCGCGCCGCATCCTCGAAGAGCTCCGCGTGAACCCCGTCCACCACCCGCACTACGAGCGGGTCGGTGGCCGCGAGCGTGAGCATCGGCGCGAACCAGCGGACGCTGCGCGCGCCGCTGCCGGACACTTCCCCGGTTCGGCCGCCGCGCACGACGCGCGCGAACCGCGCCTCGGAAAGGGCTACGACGTCGTCTGCCAGCGGAATCGCGGCACCGGCCGACACCGCACGCCCGTCCAGTCCGCCGAAGCCGCCGGGCAGGAACGTGCTGCGGCCGCCGAGCACCACCGGCACGTCGATGCCGCCGGCGACGGCGAGGTAGCCGAACGCGCCCTCGGCCGCGCGGCCGATCCGCAGCGTCGCACCCGCCCGGACGAGCACCGGGCGAGCGACGGGCATCGGCGCCCCGTCGAGCCGCGGCTCGAAGCGTGCTCCATGCAACGCGATCAGCGCATCACGATCGAACGCGAGCTCGGGACCCGCAAGCGCGAATTCGAGCGTCGCGCAATCGCGGACGTTGCCGACGAGCGCGTTCGCGATCCGATGCGACACCGGATCCATCGCGCCGCCCGGGACGATCGCCAGATGCTGCAGCCCGCTTCGCCCGAGATCCTGGACCGTCGCGAGGACGCCGGACCGCAGCACGCGCACGGTCATCGCCCTCCGTGCTCCGCGGCGAGCCGTTGGAATTCCCGCGCCGAGATCGGCTCGAAGCGCACCGGGTCGCCCGCCTGCAACAGGCTCGCCGGGTCGCGCAGCGGATCGAACAGGCGCAGCGGGGTGCGGCCGATGATGTTCCAGCCGCCGGGGGTCGCGAACGGATAGACCGACGTCTGCCCGTTCGCGATGGCGACCGAGCCGGCTTCGAGCCGCGCCCGCGGCGACGCACGACGCGGCACCGAAGCGAGCTTCGCGTCGAGCCCGCCGACGTAGGCGTGGCCGGGCACGAAGCCGATCATCAGCACGCGGTTCGGCGAGCCGACGTGCAGCCGCACGACCTCGTCGGGCGACAGTCCGGTCGCGGCCGCTACCTCGTCGAGGTCGGGTGCGAAGGCCGGGTCGTAGCAGACGGGGATCGCGACCGGGGCGCGCTCGGGCTCGTCGCCCGCCTCGCCGGCGCGTGCGAGCGCGGCGAGCAGGAGATGGCCCACGGCCTCGCGGCGCGCCGATGCCTGCGCCGCGTCCTTCGCCGTGAAATGGACCGTCACCGTGACGATCGCCGCCACCACGTCGGTGATGCCTTCGAGTCCCGCCGTGCGCACCTCCGCCGCGACGCGCCGGGCAGCGGCGTTGGCAGCGAGATCGGTCTCCTCGGCGAGTTCCAGCATCAGCGCGGAATCGCCGGACGGAACGACGCGCGGCGCGAATCGCTTGGAATTCCCGGAGGCACGGGGGCGCGTCGACATGCGGGAATCTTGCCATGATTCCCCCGCCGCCGACCCGGTGCCGGTCGTGAATGGAGCGCGCCATCTACTCCCGGCCGCGCCGATGCGATACCCTCGCGGCCTCGCGCAACGATTCTCCGGACGCATTGCCCGCCATGACCGCCTATCCGCACCTGCTCGCGCCCCTGGACCTCGGCTTCACGACCCTCAAGAACCGCGTGCTGATGGGTTCGATGCACACCGGGCTCGAGGAGGCGCCGAACGGCTACGAGCGCATGGCCGCCTTCTATGCGGCGCGCGCGAAGGGCGGGGTCGGCCTGATCGTCACGGGCGGCATCGCGCCCAACCTGTCGGGGCGCGGCGCGCCGAACCACGCGCAGCTCTCGTTTCCCTGGCAGGCGAAGCATCACCGCGTCATCACCGACGCGGTGCACGCCGCCGGCGGCAAGATCGCGATGCAGATCCTGCATACGGGCCGCTACGCCTACCACCCGCTCGCGGTCGCGCCCTCGGCGATCAAGTCGCCGATCAGCCCGTTCCGCCCGCGCAGCCTCTCCCGCTGGGGGGTGCGCAAGACCATCGCGGACTACGCCCGTTGCGCCGCGCTCGCGCAGCGCGCCGGGTACGACGGGGTCGAGATCATGGGGTCGGAGGGCTACCTCATCAACCAGTTCATCGCGCCGCAGACCAACCATCGCACCGACGAATGGGGCGGCGCGTTCGAGAACCGCATCCGCTTTCCGATCGAGATCGTGCGCCGCACGCGCGAGCGAGTCGGACCGAACTTCATCATCATCTTCCGTCTCTCGATGCTCGACCTCGTCGAGGGCGGCAGCAGCTGGGACGAGATCGTCACGCTCGCCAAGGCGATCGAGGCAGCCGGCGCCACGCTCATCAACACCGGCATCGGCTGGCACGAGGCGCGCATCCCGACCATCGCCACCATGGTGCCGCGCGCGGCGTTCGCCTGGGTCACGAAACGGATGAAGGGCGAAGTGAAGATCCCGCTCATCACGACCAACCGCATCAACGACCCTGCGGTCGGCGACGCGGTGCTCGCGCGCGGCGACGCGGACATGGTCTCGATGGCCCGGCCCTTCCTCGCCGACCCGGATTTCGTGAACAAGGCCGCGGCGGGGCGCGCCGACGAGATCAACACCTGCATCGCCTGCAACCAGGCCTGCCTCGACCACATCTTCGATCGCAAGATGTGCTCGTGCCTGGTGAACCCCTTCGCCTGTCATGAAAC
>JALOSW010000063.1 GCA_025458245.1 Burkholderiales bacterium | reverse complement strand
TCGCGTTCCTCGGCAGCGTCGGCGGCTGGATGCACACCGTCGAGGGCCGCGGTCCGGAAGCGGTCGAGCGAGTCTACCGTGCAATGCTCGATGGCCGCGCGAAGCCCGACGAGGGACACATCCTCGCGCTTTGATCGGCCGCGGTTGTACGCCCGCGCCGGGGACTCGCACCGCGTTCGAGCCATGCGCTTCAGGATCCGCCACGAGACGTTCTACAACTACACCGGGCCGGTCAGCCTCGGGCCGCACGCGCTGCGCCTTCGACCGCGCGAGGACGGCGCGCAACGGGTGCTCGCGTACGTGCTGGAGATCAAGCCCGAGCCGAGCCTCGTGTCCCATGCGCTCGACGCCGAGGGCAACGTCGTCGGCCACGCGTGGTTCATGGGCACCACCGACCGCCTGCGCATCACGAGCGCTGCCGAGGTCGAGACGCTGCGCGCCAACCCGTTCGATTACGTCCCCGATCCCGGATTCGACCGCTTGCCCGCGCCCTATCCGCCGGCGCTCGCCCATCGCCTCGGCGCGTACACCGATGCCCGCGCACTCGACGCGACCGTCCGCGGGTTCGCGCACGCCGTACTCGCTCGGAGCGGCCCGGCACCGATCGCGTTTCTCGACGAGCTCAATCGCGCGATCCACGAGCGGGTTCACCGCACCGTCCGCGACGACGGAAAATCGGCTCAGACCGCTGCCGAAACCCTCGCGCTCGGCAAAGGCGCCTGCCGCGACGTCACGGTCCTCTACATGGATTGCTGCCGCGCCCTCGGCCTCGCCGCGCGGTTCGTGAGCGGCTATCGACGCGGCAACACGGCACGGCCCGATCGCCACCTGCACGCGTGGCCCGAGGTCTACGTCCCGGGCGGCGGATGGCGCGGCTGGGATCCGGTCGAGGCGCTCGCCGTCGGCGAGACGCATGTCGCGCTCGCCGCAGGACCGGCGCAGGCCGACACGATGCCGGTCGAGGGCATGTTCTACGGCGCGGGGGTCAAGGCGGCCCTCGCATACCGCTTGCACATCGCCGTCGAGTAGCCGGGAGGCGGAGCCGATGCGCATCTGGGTCGATGCCGACGCCTGCCCGTCCGCGATCAAGGACATCCTCTATCGCGCTGCGGAGCGCGCGCAGGTCGCGCTCACGCTCGTGGCGAACAAGGCGCTCGCGACGCCGCGGTCCGCGTTCATTCGCACGATCCAGGTCGAGAAGGGCTTCGACGTCGCCGACAACCGGATCGCGCGGGAAGTCGCGCCGGGCGACCTCGTCGTGACGGCCGACATTCCGCTCGCCGCAGCTGTGATCGCGAACGGCGCGCAGGCCCTGAACCCGCGCGGCGAGCTGTATTCGCACGAGAACATCCGCGAGCGCCTCGCGATGCGCAACTTCATGGAGGAACTGCGCAGCGCCGGGGTCGACACGGGCGGACCAGCGCCCCTGGACAGCGCTGACCGCCAGGCGTTCGCGAATCAGCTCGATCGGCTCATCACCGCCCGCGGACGATCGCCCGGCGCACGCTGAGAAGCGCCAGCGCCCGCGCCTCGCCGCGTCAGTGCCGCAAGCGCGAGGCCTCGAGATCGATCTCCCGCTCCAGCTCGCGCATGACGGTGCTGCCGATCTCCCCGTTCGTGTAGAGCGACACGAGTGCCCCGCGCGCCGCCTCCGCGGCGGCCGCGAGCGCGAGATTTCGCGGCGTCGCGCGCCACCTCGCGGCGCCCTCCGGCTCCGCGAGCATGGCGCGCTCGCGATAGAGCGCCGCGACGGCCTGCGCGGCTTCATGCGGGATGCGCCCTTCGGCCTCGCGCGCCCGAAGCACGGTCTCCACGGCGTCGCAGATCGCGGCGCGCGCCCGCTTCCGCTCGACGAGGATCCGCGGATCGTCCGCGACGCCAAGCGCGCGTGCGAGGGGCGCGAGCGTCAGGCCCGGCACGACCACGGTGACGAACACCACCATCGCCACGACGACGATGATCGCGTCGCGCCCCGGAAACGGCGCGCCATTGGCAAGCGTGTGCGGCAACGCGAGCGCCGCCGCCACCGACACGATGCCGCGCATTCCCGACCACCCGACGACTGCGACGCCGGCCGGGTCCAGCGGCTCGTCCGCGGAATGCGGGTCGCGCGCGCGAACGATGGCCCTGCGCAGCGCGCGCCCGGCGACGATCCAGGCGAAGCGCACGATGCCGATCACGGCGATGATGGCCGCGGCGAACAGGGCGAACTGCGCGAAGCTCGCACCGAGCCCGCGAACGAGGCTCGGCAGCTCGAGCCCGATCAGCGCGAACACGAACGAGCTCGCGACGAACGCGAGGACGTCCCAGAACGGTCCATCGACCATGCGCACGTCCGTGCCCGACTGCGCCGTCCACCATCGCCCCCGCACCACGCCTGCGGCGACCGTGGCGATGATTCCGGAAGCATCGGCCGCGGCCGCCAGGAGGTAGCTTCCGTAGGCGACCAGCACCGACAGCGTCGCGGCGACGAGCGTGTCCGATACGCGCGCCTGGAGCCGTGATGCGAGCCACGCGACGCCCGCGCCGATCGCGACCCCGCCCAGCGCGTCGAGCGCGAAGTCCGCTGCCAACTCGCCCGGCATGAAGGTGCCCGCCACCACCGCGGCGAGGGTCACCTGGTAGAGGACGAGCGCGGCGGGATCGTTCACCAGGCTCTCGCCTTCGAGGATCGTCCGGATCCGATCACGGACGCCGATGCGCGTCAGGATGCCGAGTGCAGCGGATGCGTCGGGCGGCGCCACGATCGCGCCGATGAGAAGCGCGATCGCGACCGGAATCGCCGGGTCGATCGCGCGCACGGCGAGCGCCACTGCGACCGTGGTGGCGACGACGAGACCGACCGCGAGAGACGCGACCGTCACGACGTTCGCGCGGATCGCGCGCCACGACGCGAACAGCGCCGCGGGAAAAACCGTTGCGGGCAGCACCAGCGCGAGAAGCACTTCGCCATCGATGCGGATCGGCGGGAGGTCGGGCACGAGCGCGAGCGCCGTGCCGCCGACGACGAGCGCCACCGAGTACGGAATCCCGAGCCGCTCGGCCGCGACCGCGAGCAGCACGCTCGCCGCGAGCACCACCAGCACGATATGCAGGGCTTCCATGCCCGCGCGGACCGGCGCCCGACCGGACCGGTGCTTCGTGCTCAGGCCTTCGCGAGCGCCTGGTCGACGTCCGCGAGAATATCTTCGACGTGCTCGATGCCGATCGAGAGCCGCACCATGTCTTCCGATACGCCGGCCGCCTGCAACTCGGCGGGGTTGAGCTGCCGGTGCGTCGTCGAGGCCGGATGCGTCGCGAGCGAGCGGGCGTCGCCGATGTTGACCAGGCGCACCACGAGATTCAGCGCGTCGAGAAACCGTGCGCCCGCGTCGCGCCCGCCCTTGATGCCGAACGAAAGGATGCCCGAGGCCTTGCCGTCCATGTAGCGCTGCACGAGTCCGTGGTCGGGGTGGCCGGGAAGCCCCGCGTAGTTGACCCACGCGACCTTCGGATGGCCCTGCAGGTGCTTCGCCACCGCGACGGCGTTCTCGCAGATTCGGTCCATGCGCAGCGCGACCGTCTCGATGCCCTGAAGGATCAGGAACGCATTGAACGGGCTCATCGCCGCACCCGTGTTTCGCAGCGGCACGACCCGCGCGCGCCCGATGAACGCGGCGGCGCCGAGCGCCTGCGTGTACACCACGCCGTGGTACGACGGGTCCGGCTCGTTGAGCCGCTTGAAGCGCGTCTTGTGGTCGGCCCACGGAAACTGGCCCGAATCGACGATCACGCCGCCGATGGAGTTGCCGTGGCCGCCCAGATACTTGGTGAGCGAGTGCACGACGATGTCGGCGCCGTGCTCGAACGGCCGCAGCAGGTACGGCGTCGGCACGGTGTTGTCGACGACGAGCGGCACGCCGCCCGCGTGCGCCACGCTCGCGAGCGCCGACACGTCGGTGACGTTGCCGAGCGGATTTCCGATCGACTCGCAGAACACGAGCTTGGTGCGCGCGTCGATGAGCTTCGCGAACGCTTTCGGGTCGCGCGAATCGGCGAAACGCACCTCGACGCCCATCTGCGGCAGCGTGTGGGCGAAGAGGTTGTAGGTGCCGCCGTAGAGCGTCGCCGACGAGACGATGTTGTCCCCGGCCTCGGCGATGGTTTGGATCGCGTAGGTGATGGCCGCCATGCCCGAGGCGAGCCCCAGTCCGCCGATTCCGCCCTCCATCGCGGCGACCCGCTTCTCCACGACGTCGACCGTGGGATTCATGATGCGCGTGTAGATGTTCCCCTGTACCTTGAGATCGAACAGGTCGGCCCCGTGCTGGGCGCTGTCGAAAGCGTAGGAAGTCGTCTGGTAGATCGGCACCGCGACCGCCTTGGTGGTGGGGTCGGGCGTGTAGCCGCCGTGCACGGCGATGGTTTCGAGCTTCATGGTGGGCTCCGCGGAATCGGCAATCGGGTGGGACCGGGCCGCCGAGTTTACCGGGCTCGCCGCCGCCACGCTTTCACCGCGGGCGCGATCCCGGTATCGTGCGCTCCCATCGCGGCCATCCGAGGCAGGCCATGATCGCAACGCTGTTCCGGGAGGTCTTCGCCGGAAATCTCTTCGCCGAGCTCGTTCTCGGCGGCGCCCTGCTGCTGCTCACGGCGATCGTGCATGGAGTCGGCGTGTCGGCCGTGATCCTGACCTACGAGCGTCAGGCCCTGCTGCAGGCGGCTCACATGCGCCGGCACCCCTTCGCCGCCTTCAGTCTCCTCATCGTCGTTCTGCTCGCCACCCATCTCGCCGAGATCCTGCTCTGGGCGTTGCTGTTTCTCGAGATGGGCGCGATCGAAGATCTGCGGACCGCGTTCTACTTTGCCTCGGTCACCTACACGACGCTCGGCTACCAGGACGTGCCGTTTCCGGCGGAGTACCGGATCCTGCCGGCGATGCTCTCGCTCGCCGGGGTTTTCATGATCGGCTGGACCACGGGCCTGCTGTTCGCCGTGACGAACGGCTTCATCCAGAACCATGTGCGGCGGCGTCTCGAGCGCGACGCGCGCAAGCGGGGCGAGAGCTGACGCGCGGGGCCTCAGCCCTGGCGCCGCGCGAGCCCGAGGTACGTCTCGACCACGCGCGGATTCACAGCGAGCTCCGCCGCCGGCCCTTCCAGCGCCATCTCGCCGGTCTCCAGCACGTAGCCGTAGTCGGCCACCTGCAGCGCCGCGCGCGCGTTCTGCTCCACGAGCAGGATCGCGACCCCCGTCTTTCGCAGGTCGGAGATGATGCGGAAGATCTCCCGCACGATGAGCGGTGCGAGCCCGAGACTCGGCTCGTCGAGCATCAGCACCCTGGGCTTCGCCATGAGGGCGCGCCCGAGCGCCAGCATCTGCCGCTCGCCGCCGGAGAGCGTCCCGGCGAGTTGCGCGCGGCGCTCGAGCAGCCGCGGAAAGCGCGTGTAGACGGCCTGCAGGTCCGCGTCGATGTCCCGCTCGCGCCGACGGTACCGCGGGAACGCGCCGAGCACGAGGTTGTCGGCGACGGTCATGTCCGCGAACAGTTCGCGCTTCTCGGGCACGAGCACCAGGCCCCGCGCGACGCGCGATTCGGTCTCGAGTCCGCCGATCTCTTCGCCCTCGTAGCGGATCGCGCCGGCGGCCGGCAGCAGACCCATGATTGCGTTCAGCATGGTCGACTTCCCCGCGCCGTTCGGGCCGATCACGGTCACGATGCTTCCCGGCGCGACGCGCACGGTCGCCTTGTGCAGCGCCTCGACCTTGCCGTAGGAGACGGACAGATCGCGGATGTCCAGCGCGCCTGCGACCGATGCGGTCGTCACTCGACGCCTCCGAGATACGCCTCGACCACGGCCGGGTCGGCCTGCACCTCGCGCGGCAGTCCCTCGGCGATTTTCTCGCCGAACACCATTACGACCACCCGATCGACCAGATTCATGACGAAGTCCATGTCGTGCTCGACGAGCAGCACGCTCACGCCTTCGCCCTTGAGCCGTCGCAGCAGATCGGCGAGCTGCTGCTTCTCCTTGTAGCGAAGTCCCGCGGCGGGCTCGTCGAGGAGCAGCAGGACCGGGTCGGCCGCGAGCGCGCGCGCGATTTCGAGGATCCGCTGCTGCCCCAGGGCGAGGCTGCCCGCGGGCTCGTAGAGGTGCTCCGCGAGCCCGACGCGCTCGAGCTGCTTCTTCGCCTCGAAGAGAAGCCGCCCCTCCTCGGCCCGCTCCATGCGCAGGAGCGCCGGAAGCACGCCCTTCTGCCCGCGCAAGTGGGCGCCGATCGCCACGTTCTCGAGCACGGTCATCTGCGGGCGCAGGTGCACGTGCTGGAACGTCCGGGCGACGCCGCGCTTCACGATTTCGCGCGAAGGCAACCCGTCGATGCGCGTGCCGCGGAAGACGATCTCGCCCTGCGTGAGCGGCAGGACACCGGTGACGAGGTTGAAGGTCGTGCTCTTGCCGGCGCCGTTCGGCCCGATCAGGCCGAGGATCTCCCCCGCTTCCAGCGAGAACCCGATCTTGTTCACCGCCGTGAGGCCGCCGAACTGCTTCGTCGCCGCCTTCACTTGCAGGAGGACGTCGCCCGTCTTCGGCTTCTCGCGCAGCGGCAGCGCGGCCGCATCGGCCGGCGCCTTCGCGCGTGCGGTCACCGGGAAGAACCTCGCGAGGAACCCCATCACGCCGCCGCGCGCGCGCTGCAGCAGCAGCACGAGCAGGATGCCGAGCACGATGATCTCGAACTCGCCCGCCTGGCCGACGAGCTTCGGCAGCACGTCCGAAAGCCACTCGCGCAGCATCGTGAGGACCGCCGCACCCACCACTGCGCCCCACACGTAGCCCGCGCCGCCGACCACCACCATGAACAGATACTCGATGCCGAACGTGAGCGAGAACGGCGTCGGGTTCACGAACCGCAGCAGATGGGCGTACAGCCAGCCCGACACGCAGGCGAGGAGCGCCGCGTAGAGGAAGATCACGATCTTCATGTTCGCCGTATTGACGCCGAACGCTTCTGCCATCAGCCCGCCGCCGCGCAGCGAGCGGATCGCGCGCCCGGGCCGGGAGTCGAGCAGATTCTGAATCGACGCGAGCGCCGCCAGCACGAGGAGCCAGATGAGGTAGAAGTACTCGCGCCCCGTGTCGAGCGCGTGGCCGAACACCGTGATCGGCGGGATGCCGGTGAGTCCGGTTTGTCCGCCGAGCCATTCGAGGTTGCCGAAAAGGTAGTAGATGCTGATGCCCCAGGCGATCGTGCCGAGCGGCAGGTAGTGCCCCGAGAGCCGCAGCATGATGAAGCCGAGGAACAGGGCGAGCGCCGCGGTCAGCAGAAGGCCGACGACCAGCGTGAGCCAGGGCGACCAGGCGTAGGCCGTGGTGAGATACGCCGTCGTGTAAGCGCCGAGCCCCACGAACGCCGCCTGCCCGAAGGACGTGAGGCCGCCGACGCCCGTAAGCAGCACGAGGCCGAGGGCCACGATGCTGTAGAGCCCGATGTAGTTGAGGATCGTGACGTAGAACTCGGGCAGCGCCAGCGGCGCGACGGCGAGCGCCGCGACCACCGCCGCGACGAGCATCGCCGCCCTACTCATCCTCTTCCTCCTCGACGTGATGCGTGTGCAGGCTCCGCCACAGCAGCACCGGGATGATCAGGGTGAAGACGATCACTTCCTTGAACGCGCTCGCCCAGAACGAGGAGAACGACTCCAGCAGCCCGACGATCAGGGCGCCGAGCGCCGCGAGCGGGTAGCTCACGAGCCCGCCGATGATCGCGCCGACGAAGCCCTTGAGGCCGATCAGGAAGCCCGAGTCGTAGTAGATGGTCGTGATCGGCGCGACGAGGATTCCGGACGCAGCGCCAATGAGCGCCGCGAGCGTGAACGTGAGCTTGCCGGCAAGGGTGGTGCTGATGCCGACCAGACGCGCTCCGAGGCGGTTGACCGCGGTGGCGCGAAGCGCCTTGCCGTAGATCGTGCGCTCGAAAAAAAGATAGAGCGCGACGATCAGCGCGAGTGACGCGCCGATCACGAAGAGGCTCTGGCCCGACACGGTCATGGCGCCCGCCTCGAACCGGGCGTCGGAGAACGCCGGCGTGCGCGAGCCCTCCGCGCCGAAGAAGAGGAGCCCGAGCCCGACCATCAGGAAGTGCACGGCCACCGAGACGATCAGAAGCACCAGCACCGACGCATTCGCGAGCGGCTGGAACGCCAGCCGATAGAGCATCGGGCCGAGCGGCACGACGAGCGCGAGCGAAAGCGCCACTTGCGCCCAGAGCGGCGGCTGCTGCGGCGCCGCCCAGCGCGCCAGGAAAAACAGCGCGACCGGCAGCGCCACGTTCCAGCCGAGCGTCGCCGCGATGCGGCCCGGGCGGCGCTCGCGCAGTGCGACCACCACGTCCACGAGCGCGACGGCGGCGCCGGCAATCAACAGGAGGTACGCCGTGCCGGGCATCCTGCCGAGCTGCAGGCTCGCCAGCGTCAGCGCACCATAGGCGACGAACTCGCCCTGCGGCACGAAAATGATCCGGGTGACCGCGAAGACGAGCACCAGCGCGAGCGCGAGCAGCGCGTAGATCGCGCCGTTCGTCAGCCCATCCTGCGCGAGCAGGAGCGCGATGTCGAAGTTCACGGGAGCCCCGGAAGCAGCCGCGCGCGCCTAAACCAAGGGCGCCCGAGGCGCCCCTGGTCCGGCGTGCAGATCGCTAGTCTTCTACTGCGCGAGCTTCCACTGGCCGTTGTCGATCCGGACGATGACGCGGGCGCGCTGATCGAGCCCGTTGTGGTCCTGGCTCGACATGTTGAACACGCCGTGGGTCGCCTTCAGGTTCTTGACGTTCTCGATGGCGTCCCGGAGCGCGGCACGGAACTCCGGCGTGCCGGGCTTCGCCTTCTTGGCCGCTTCCGGAATCGCCGCGTTGAGGATGAGATAAGCGTCGTAGGCATGCCCGCCGAAGGTCGAGAGGCTGCCCGCGCCGAACTTGCCCTCGTACATCTTCGTGTAGTCGAGCGCGATCTTCTTCGAGTCGTTCGAATCCGGGAGCTGCGACGCGACGAGGAGCGGCCCGGCCGGAAGCAGCGTGCCGTTCACGTCCTTGCCGCCGACGCGCAGGAAGTCGGCGTTGGCGACGCCATGCGTCTGGTAGATCTTTCCCTTGTAGCCACGCTCGACCAGCGTCTTTTGCGGCAGCGCGGCCGGCGTGCCCGATCCCGCGATCAGGATGGCATCGGGGTTCGCGGCCATCAGCTTCAACACCTGGCCGGTGACCGACGTGTCGGTGCGGCTGTAGCGCTCGCTGCCGACGACCTTGAGCTTGCGCACGTCGGCGAACTTCTGGAACTCCTGCGCCCAGCCTTCGCCGTACGCATCGTTGAAGCCGATGAAGCCGACGGTCTTGACGCCGCTGTCGCCCATGTGCTGCGTGATCGCCGAGGCCATCAAGGCGTCGGATTGCGGGGTCTTGAACACCCAGCGCTTTGCGTCGTCGATCGGCTCGACGATGCGCGCGGAGGCCGCCATGCTCACCATCGGAGTCTTCGAGCGCGCCGCCGCCTCGATCATCGCGAGCGAGTTGGGCGTGGTGGTCGAGCCGACGATCACGTCGACCTTGTCTTCGTTCACGAACTTCTCGGCGTTCTGACGCGCCTTCGTGGTGTCGGAGGCGTCGTCGAGGACGATCCACTGCACCGGCTGGCCTCCTACCGTCGCGGGCAGGAGCTGGAAGGTGTTGCGTTCCGGGATGCCGAGCGACGCGGCCGGGCCGGTGGCGGAAAGGGTCACCCCGATCTTGACCTGGGCGTGTGCCGCCGGGATGACGAGTGCCGCAGCGAGCGCCGCGACCGCGAGCTTGAGCTTCATGGACTACCTCCTCTAGTGGACGGAACCTTCGGCCCTGTTGCTCTGTTGTTTGGGCCGGCCGATCATGCGAGCGCAGTGTACCAAACGCCTTGATCCATACGAAAAAATCGCATGCTCCATGCGCCTTGGCGCCGCCACCCGCGGCGCGGGCTGCGCCGCCGTCGCGCGCGAACTGGCGGCTCCGATCGCTGCCGTTATGATACAAACCGCTGAACGAACGAGCAATTTTTTGTATCTTGTCGCCGGCCTGCCGGCGCGCCCCGGAGAACGACGCCGCGCCCGCCCCCGGGCGGCTATGCTTACGGCCCGATACGAGGAGGATCCCGTTTGAATCGCGACATGACACCCCAGCAGATCGCGGAAGCCACCGCCGCCGGCATGTATTCGCGCGACCACACCGCCCAGTCGCTCGGCCTGGTGCTCGACGAGATCGCGCCCGGCCGCGCGCGGCTTCACATGACCGTGCGCAAGGACATGGTGAACGGCCACGACATCTGTCACGGCGGCCTCATCTTCACGCTCGCCGACTCGGCGTTCGCCTATGCGTGCAACAGCTACAACCACGTGACCGTCGCGCAGGGTGCGTCGATCGAGTTCCTCGCGCCCGGCAAGCTTGGCGACGTCCTGACAGCCACCGGCAAGGAGCGGCACGTGGCGGGCAAGACGGGCGTGTACGACATCGAAGTGACCAACCAGGACGGACAGACCATCGCCCTTTTTCGCGGCAAGTCGTTCCGCATCCGCGGCCACGTCGTGCACGGCGTGCCGACGATCGACACGTGAGCGCGCGGCGCGAGGACGGCGACGGCGAAGGCGTGAAGGGCGCGACGCGACGCAAGAGAATCGGGGGACCGGACCCGGGCAGATAGGCCCGGCCCGCTCCGCGCGAGACGCGCCGACGCGCTTCCGCGCCCGGTTGGAGCTTCAGTGCTTTCCCGGTTACAGACAGACAACGAGGAGGAGAACATGACCGACCGCAACGAGCTCGAACCGATCGAGAAGGCGAGCATCGACGAGCTGCGCGCCCTGCAGCTCGAGCGACTGAAATGGTCGCTTCGGCACGCCTACGAGGACGTTCCGCACTACCGCCGCAAGTTCGAGGCGGCCGGCGTGCACCCCGACGACCTGGTGACGCTCGCCGACCTCGCGAAGTTTCCGTTCACCACCAAGGCGGACCTGCGCGACAACTACCCGTTCGGCATGTTCGCGGTGCCGATGGACGACATCGTGCGCGTGCACGCGTCGAGCGGCACGACCGGCAGACCGACCGTCGTCGGCTATACGCGGCGCGACATCGAAACGTGGTCGAACGTCATGGCGCGCTCGATTCGCGCCGCCGGCGGGCGCTCCACCGACAAGATCCACATCGCCTACGGCTACGGGCTCTTCACCGGGGGTCTCGGCGCGCATTACGGCGGCGAGTACCTCGGCGCGACCGTGATTCCGCTCGGCGGCGGCATGACCGAACGCCAGGTCCAGCTCATCAACGACTTCAAGCCCGACATCATCATGGTGACGCCCTCGTACATGCTGGCGATCGCCGACGAGTTCGAGCGGCAGGGTCTCGATTCGCGTGCCTGCTCGATCCGGGTCGGGATCTTCGGCGCGGAACCCTGGACCGAGGGCATGCGCGAGGAGATCGAGAAGCGCATGGGGCTCGACGCGGTCGACATCTACGGGCTGTCGGAGGTGATCGGACCGGGTGTCGCGCAGGAATGCATCGAGACCAAGGACGGCCTCACGGTCTGGGAGGATCACTTCTATCCGGAGATCATCGACCCGCAGACCGGCACGCCCCTCGCCGACGGCCAGGAGGGCGAGCTCGTCTTCACCTCGCTCAGCAAGGAGGCGCTGCCGATCGTCCGCTATCGCACCCGCGACCTCACGCGGCTCCTGCCCGGCAGCGCGCGCACGATGCGCCGCATGGCGCGCATCACCGGCCGATCGGACGACATGATGATCATCCGCGGCGTGAACGTCTTCCCGACCCAGATCGAGGAGATGATCACCAAGCAGCCGCGGCTCTCGCCCCACTACATCCTCGAGATGCGCCGGGAGGGCCGGCTCGACACGCTCGACGTGATCGTCGAGATGCGCGCCGACCTGGCCGGCAAGCTTTCGGTGGCCGAGCGCGAGGCCGAGGAACAGCTTCTCGAGCATCACATCAAGTCCTACATCGGCGTGTCCACCAAGGTCCACGTCGTCGAGCCCGGGCGCGTCGAGCGCTCGCAGGGCAAGGCAAAGCGCGTCCTGGACCTGCGCCCGAAGGAATGACCCCGCGCGCGCCCCATCCCGGGGCGTGCCTTCCGCGCGCGCCTTGACGCGGATCAGACCGCGCCGCGCGCACGCGCCTATTCTGGAATCGGAACGTTCCCGCCGCCGCTTGGGCGGGGATGTGTCCGTTCCATTTCAAGCTTCCCGGGAGGGGTCATGGCCGCACGGAAACTGGTCTACGCGTTCGAGGAAGGCGACGGCAAGAACAAGATGCTGCTCGGCGGGAAGGGGGCGAATCTCTGCGAGATGACGCAGATCGGACTCGCCGTCCCGCCCGGCTTCACCGTTACCACCGAGGCTTGCCTCGCCTATCTCGAGGCGAACCGCCTTCCAGCCGGCCTGATGGACGAGGTCAGGGGGCACGTACGCGCCCTGGAGAAGAAAACCGGCAAGGTCTTCGGCGCCGCGAAGAGTCCGCTTCTCGTGTCGGTGCGCTCCGGGTCGGCCATGTCGATGCCCGGAATGATGGACACCATCCTCAACCTCGGCCTCAACCCCGAATCGCTCAAGGGCCTGATCGAGGCGACCGGGAACCCGCGGTTCGCCTACGATGCCTACCGCCGCTTCATCCAGCTTTTCGGCAAGATCGCGCTCGGCGTGCCCGACGAGGCGTTCGACGACGCGATGGCGAAGGCCAAGCAGCGGGCGGGCGCGGCCCAGCGCGCGATCGACTACCGCCGCCAGTTCCGCATCACGAAGGAGATGGCGAACGGCACGGCGGTCAACGTCTGCACCATGGTGTTCGGCAACATGGGCGAAGACTCGGCCACGGGCGTCGGATTCACGCGCAACCCCGGCACCGGCGAGAACGTCATCTACGGCGAGTATCTCGTCAACGCGCAAGGCGAAGACGTCGTCGCGGGCATCCGCACGCCGAAGCCCATCGCCGCGATGGAGCAGGAGATGCCCCGACTCTACGGGGAACTCGTCGAGCTTCGCAACCGGCTCGAATCGCACTACCGCGAGGTCCAGGACTTCGAGTTCACCATCGAGAAGGGCCGGCTCTACTGTCTGCAGACCCGAAACGGCAAGATGAACGCGCGGGCGATGGTGGTCACCTCGGTCGAGATGCATCGCGCAGGCCTCGTCAGCCGTGAGCAGGCGCTCAACCGCATCAACCCGGCCGTGCTCGAGCAACTGCTCGTGCCGACCCTGAACCCCGCGTTCAAGGTCGAGCCCCTGGCGCAGGGCCTCGCCGCGTCGCCGGGCGCCGCGTCGGGCAAGATCGTTTTCGACGCCGACACGGCGGAACTGCGCGGCAAGCTCGGCGAGAAGATCATCCTCGTGCGCGAGGAGACGAAACCGGAGGACATCCACGGCTTCTTCGCCGCGCAGGGGATCCTCACCTCGCGTGGCGGCAAGACCTCGCACGCGGCGGTGGTGGCCCGCGGCATGGGCAAGCCCTGCGTCTCCGGGTGCGACGCCATCCACATCGACGTCCGCGAGCGCCTCGCACGCGTCGGCGGTACGACCCTGCACGAGAGCGACGTCGTCACGATCGACGGCACCAGCGGCAAGGTCTATCCGGGCGCGATCCCGACGGTCGAGGCGGAGTTCTTCCCCGAGCTCGCGGAAATGCTCTCGTGGGCCGATGGCTCGGCCACGCTCGGCGTGTTCGCCAACGCCGACACGCCGCGCGATGCCGCGCGGGCGCGGCGTTACGGAGCGCAGGGAATCGGCCTGTGCCGCACCGAGCGCATGTTCAACGAGGGCGACCGGCTCCCGATCGTGCAGGAGATGATCCTCGCCGAGAACGAGGTCGAGCGGCGCGGCGCGCTCGACCGTTTGCTCCCGATCCAGCGCGGCGACTTCGTCGGCATCTTCAAGGCGATGGCCGGCCTGCCGGTCACGGTGCGCCTGCTCGACCCGCCGATCCACGAGTTCCTGCCGACGGCGTCGCAGCTCGCCTTCGAAATCGAGCACCTGCGCGGCCTGAAGCGCGCGATGCGCAGCATGGAAGAGCTGCCGGCGACGCTCAAGCTCCTCGACCCGGATCTGCACAAGGAGCATTTCGCGCATCTCGACCGCCTGCAGGAAGCGCTGGGCCGGTATCGGGCCGCCAGACGGGACGACGACCTGCTCGAGCGCAAGGAAGCGCTGCTGCGCAAGGTGAACACGTTGCAGGAGGTGAACCCGATGCTCGGTCACCGCGGCGTGCGCCTCGGCATCACCTATCCCGAAATCTACGCGATGCAGATCCGGGCGATCCTCGAGGCCGCGGCCGAGTGCGTGAAGGAAGGCGTCGAAGTCCGGCCCGAGATCATGGTGCCGCAGGTCTGCACCGTCGAGGAACTGAAGCACGTGAAGGCCGCGGTCGACGAGATCCGGCGCGACGTCGAAGCGCGCTACGGCGTCACGCTCGCATTCAAGTTCGGCAGCATGGTGGAAGTCGTGCGCGCATGCATGCGTGCGGCCCGTCTCGCGGAGGTGGCCGAGTTCTTCTCGTTCGGCACGAACGATCTGACACAGGCGACGTTCTCGTTCTCGCGCGAGGACGCGGAGAACAAGTTCCTGCCGATGTACAACGAGACCGGCATCCTGCGCGATAACCCGTTCGAGGTGCTCGACATCAAGGGCGTCGGCCGGCTGATGCAGCTCGCCGTGCAATGGGGGCGTGAAACGCGGCCGGATCTCAAGGTCGGCATCTGCGGCGAGCACGGGGGCCACCCGGACTCGATCCGCTTCTGCCATTTCCTCGGCCTGAACTACGTGTCCTGCTCGGGTCCGCGCGTGCCGATCGCGCGGCTGGCGGCGGCGCAGGCGAAGCTCCGCGAGCACGAATACGGAGAGCGCCTCTTCGACTGAACGGCCGCCGGCAGGCCGCGCCCGCGTCTTCGGCGGCGTGCGGGATTCGATCGCAAGAAACGGGTAGCGGGCCTGCGCGGCGGACGGTATCGTGCGCGCCATGAAAGCGCTCACGACAAATTCCATGTGGAACGCGGTGCTCGCCCGCGACGCCGCCGCCGACGGCCGCTTCGTCTTCGCCGTGCGAACGACGGGCATCTACTGCCGTCCTTCCTGCCCTGCGCGGCACGCGAAGCGCGTGAACGTCCGCTTCTACCCAACCGCCGAAGCCGCCCGCGCAGCCGGCTTCCGCGCGTGTCGCCGCTGCCGGCCCGACGACCGATCGAAGGACGCCGCGGTCGCGGCGGCCGTGCGCGCCGCGTGCGCACGCATCGACCGCGACGGCGATGCCCCGCTCGCGAGTCTCGCAGCCGAGGCCGGTTTCAGCCCCTCGCACTTCCAGAAATGCTTCAAGCGGATCGTGGGGGTATCACCGAAGCAATACGCCATCGAGCGCCGCCTCGCACGCGCCGAGCGGCATCTCGGGAACGGGCTGAGCGTGACCGATGCGATGCTCGACGCGGGCTTCGGCTCGTCCAGCCGCTTCTATGCGTCCCGTCGTGGCCGAGCCATCGCACCCCATCGCGCCAAGCGCGCCGCGGCGGGCCTTGCGATCCGCTACGTGACCGTGCCCAGCGCGTTGGGGCCGCTGCTCGTCGCCGCAACCGATCGCGGCATCTGCGCGATCGAGTTCGGAGAGAGCCACGCCGCGCTCGCGGCCGTCGTGCGCGAGCGCTACGCCCGCGCCGACCTGCGCCCCGCCGATCCGGCGCTAAGGCGATGGGCGAGGTCGATCGCCGCGCTGGTCGCGCATCCGAACGCGGCCCCCGAGGTTCCGCTCGACGTGCAGGGCACGAGCTTCCAGCGCCGCGTCTGGAAGGCGCTGCAGACGCTCCCCCCGGGAACTACGACGACTTATTCCGCGCTCGCGTCGCGCATCGGCCATCCGACCGCCGTGCGCGCGGTCGCGCGCGCGTGCGCGACGAACCCGGCGGCGCTCGTCGTTCCCTGCCATCGCGTCGTCGGCAAGGACGGCAGTCTCACGGGGTATCGCTGGGGCATCGAGCGCAAGGCGGCGCTCCTCGAGCGCGAGGCCGGCGCCATGCCGCGCGGACGCGCCGTTGCGCGGCGCTGACTGGGCCCGGCTCGTCGCGCTCGCGGCGATCTGGGGTGGATCCTTCGTGTTCATGCGCGTCGTCGCGCCGGCCATTGGCCCGATCGCCACGGCGCAGAGCCGCGTGTTGCTGGGCGGCGCAGCAATCGCGATCTGGCTCGCGGCAACCGGCGTCTCGCCCGCACGGCGACGCTGGTGGCGCCAGTACCTCGCGATCGGAATCGCGAACAGCGCCCTGCCCTTCCTTCTGTACGCGTTCGCGTCGCTCGCCGCGCCTGCGGCGCACCTGGCGATCGTCAACGCGCTCACGCCCGTGTTCGGCGCCGTGGTCGCAGCGCTGTGGCTCGGCGAGCGCCTGCGCCCGGTTCAGATTGCCGGGACAGCGCTCGTCGTCAGCGCGAATCACTCCGCCCGAGCCGTCGCCTCGCGGCGTTGAGCTTCGCGTTCGCGGCGGCCGGGGTTCAAGCGGCCCGCTTGCAGCGCCCCGGAAGGATGCCGCGCAACTCGCCGTGGGCGCGGCGGATCGTCTCCTCCGTGGTGTCCCAGTCGATGCACGCATCGGTGACCGACACGCCGTAGGCGAGTTTCGCGAGATCGTCCGGAATCGCCTGGTTCCCCGCGTTGAGGTGGCTCTCCAGCATCAAACCGACGATCGACTGGTTGCCTTCGATGATCTGATGCACGCAATCGTGGAATACGAGCGGCTGCAGCGACGGGTCCTTCAGCGAGTTCGAGTGCGAGCAGTCGACCACGATGTTCGGCGCGAGCTTCGCCTTCGCGAGCGCGCCCTCCGCGAGCCGGACGCTCACCGTGTCGTAGTTCGGCCGGCCGCCGCCGCCGCGCAGTACGACATGCCCGTAGGCGTTGCCGCGGGTGCGCACGATCGCGGTGCGCCCGTACCGGTTGATGCCGAGGAAGCTGTGCGGGCTCGACGCCGAGCGGATCGCGTTGATCGCGACTTCCAGACCGCCGTCGGTGCCATTCTTGAATCCGACCGGCGCCGAGAGCCCGCTCGCCATCTCGCGATGCGTCTGCGATTCGGTCGTGCGGGCGCCGATCGCGTACCAGCTGATCAGGTCCGCGAGATACTGAGGCGACAGCGGGTCGAGCGCTTCCGACCCGGTCGCGAGGCCCATTTCTGCGAACTGGAGCAGGAGATCGCGCGCCCTGGCGATGCCTTCGTCGATGCGGAAGGAATCGTCCATGTGCGGATCGTTGATGTAGCCCTTCCAGCCGGTCGCGGTGCGCGGCTTCTCGAAATAGACGCGCATGACGAGCACGAGTGTGTCCGACACGTCGTCGGCGAGGCGCTTGAGGCGCGTCGCGTACTCCGTCGCGGCCTTCGGGTCGTGGATCGAGCACGGGCCGACAACCACGAAAACGCGCGGGTCGCGGCGATCGAGGATGTCGCGCAGGGTCTTGCGTCCGGACACGACGGTCGCCGCGGCGCGATCGGAGAGCGGCGCACGGAGCTTCACCTCATCGGGCGTCGGCATGTCTTCCATGCCGTCGACGTTGACGTTCTCGATGAGGCGGTTCTCGGCGGGGGCGAGGTAAGTCACGAGCGCGAACTCCAGTGTCCTGCGAGGGCGCGATTATCCCGCAACCCGACGCTGTCGTGCTGCGGTGCGACAGAACGCCGCGTTGGCCGGCGGCTTTCGGACCGGACGGGCGCGACCCGCCCTGCGTGAGCCCCCGCATTTTCCCAGGGCGAAGGGCATCCTTCGGCTGCCGCCGCAAAGAAGCGCGAGCGCGGTCCGGGACCCGCTAACCCTTCGCACGATAGCCGCGGAAGTCCTCCCTCAGCTTCGTCTTGAGGAACTTCCCGGTCGAGGTCTTGGGCAGCGCGTCGACGAAGGCGTAGTCGTCGGGAACCATCCACTTCGGGAACTGCGCGAGCAGGTGTTCGCGCAAGGCCTCAGCGCTGACGTGCTGGCCCGGTTTCGCGACGACGACCGCCAGCGGACGCTCATCCCACTTCGGGTGTGCGACTGCGATGACCGCCGCCTCGGCGACTGCAGGATGGCCCATTACGGCGTTCTCCAGGTCGACCGAGCTGATCCACTCTCCGCCCGACTTGATGAGGTCCTTCGTGCGATCGGCGATGCGCATGTAGCCCTCGGCATCGAGCGTGGCGACGTCCCCCGTGCGCAGCCAGCCATCGGCCGTGAACTTGTCGGGCTGCGCGCCCACTTTGAAGTAGCTCCCCGTGATCCAGGGCCCGCGCACCTGCAACTCGCCCGCCGACTTGCCGTCATGCGACTGCTCGCCGGCATCGCCGACGATGCGCATCTCCACGAGCGGCAGCGGGATGCCCTGCTTCGCGCGCACTGACACTTGCGCGTCGTAGCCCGCGTCGGCGTGCTGCGGCTTCAGCCAGGCGAGCGATCCCACCGGAGAGGTTTCGGTCATGCCCCACCCGTGCTTGATCGTGAGGCCGTGTCGATCGAACGCGCGAATCATCGCGGGCGGCACTGCCGATCCGCCGACCATCATCCGCATTCCCTTCACGAGCGGCCAGCGTGCAGGGGCGGCGTCCAGCGCCTGCTGGATCATCATCCAGATGGTCGGGACGCCGAGCGCCAGCGTGATTCGCTCCTCGGCCATCAGGTCGAGCAGGTCTTCGGCACCCAGATGCGGCCCAGGGAACACCTGGTTCGCACCCATCATCGCTGCCGCGTAAGGCACGCCCCATGAGTTCGCGTGAAACATCGGCGTGACGGCGAGCACCGCGTCGTTCACCGAAAGGCCGAGACAGTCGGGGATCGCGATGGTGAGCGAGTGCAGCACGGTCGAGCGATGGCCATACACGACGCCCTTCGGCCGCCCCGTCGTGCCCGACGTGTAGCACATGCCGCAGGCCGCATGCTCGTCGAGGTCGGGATAGACATAGTCCGCGCCCCTCCCGGCGATGAATGCCTCGTAGCTCTCCGCCCAGTTCGGCAGGGAACCCGCCCCGGCGACCAGCACCCGCTCCACGTTCACGTGCGGGCGGATTTTTTCCCAGAGCGGCAGCAGGACGTCATCGAGGATCACGATGCGATCTTCGGCATCGTTGACGATGTATGCGATGTCCTCGGGCGCGAGCCGCAGGTTGAGCGTGTGCAGCACTGCGCCCGCAGCGGGAATGCCGAAATAGGCCTCCAGGTGCGGGCCGTTGTTCCACATCAGGGTCGCGACGCGGTCGCCGCGCCCGATTCCCGCGGCGACGAGTGCGGCAGCCAAAGCGCGCGCGCGGCGCCGCATGTCGGCGTAGGTATGGCGCACGACCGTCTTGTCGGGGCGCCGCCACGCCACCACGCGATCGCCGAAAAGCGTTCCCGCCCGCTCGAGCACGTGATTCGTCGTGAGCGGATACGACATCATGGTCGACAGCATCGCGGCCTCCTCCGGGCACCGTGCCCGCCCGCTCGTGCCGCTCGCCGCGACGTCGGCGAAGCGATACACTGCGCGCGTCGATTCTCGATTCAGTGTATCACCCGGCGCCGCGGGCGCCTCCCGCTCGAACGATGAGAAACCGCGCCGTCCAGGAAGCACTCGCCGAGCATCTCGCCACCCGACCGGTTCGCGCGAAGTCGCTCGTCGTCACGGTGTTCGGCGATGCGATCGCGCCGCACGGCGGCACCGTCTGGCTGGCGGGGCTGATCGCCCTGCTCGCGCCCTTCGGCATCAACGAGCGCGCGGTGCGCACCACGGTGTTCCGCCTCGCGGCCGAGGGCTGGCTGAAAGGCACGCAAGTCGGGCGGCGCAGCCACTACGGGCTCACCGAAAGCGGGCGCCGGCGATTCGAGGCGGCGTTCCGCAAGATCTATGGTGCCGCCGACCCCGATTGGGACGGCCGTTGGTGCGTCTTGATCGAGGCGGGGAAGCCGCTATCGGCTGCGCGCCGTCGGGCGCTGCGCGACCAGCTCGGCTGGAGCGGCTTCGGGCAGATCGGCGCGAGCGCCTGGGCGCACCCGACGCTCGAGGAAGCGGCCGCCGCCGCGCTTCTCGACGAGTTCCGCGCGCGCAACCATGTCGTGGTGCTGCACGCGACCGTCGACGGCGGTCAGCCCTCGGCGCCGCTCGCAGCGATGGTGCGCGACGGCTGGGATCTCGAACGCCTCGAGCGCGATTACCGCGCGTTCATCGAGCGGTTTCGTCCCATCCACCGGGCGCTCGATCGGGCGCGCGCCGCGAGTCTCGACCCCGAACAGTGCTTCATGGTGCGCACGCTCGCGATTCACGAGTACCGCCGCGTAATGCTGCGCGATCCGCTGCTGCCCCGCGCGCTGCTGCCGGAACGCTGGCCTGGCGCGGCAGCGCGCGAACTGTGCCGGGAGCTGTATCGGCTCACGCAGCCGGAGACGGAGAGGCACCTGGTGGCGACGCTCGAAGCCCCCGAAGGGGCCCTCGCTCCGGCGTCGCCGTACTTCTACGCGCGCTTCGGCGGGTTGGCGTAGCGGCATCGCACCGCAGCATCATGGCCCGCGCGGAGTCCGCCGTGCGCGCGGTGCTACACTGCCTGCGCGCGGCTACGCTCTCGACATGCCCGCTCCCACAGGCAGCGAACTCCAGGTCCCGGCTTCGCGCATGTCCGAACGCTACGACAACCTCACCATCGCGCTGCACTGGCTGATTGCAGCGGCGTTCATCGCCGAGATCGCTCTCGGGATCTATCTCAACGACGTGCCTCGCGGCACGCCGGCGCGCGCGTACTGGGTGGGCCTGCACAAGTCCATCGGCGTGACGGTCGGTCTCGCCGGCATCGTGCTGCTCGCGCGGCGCCTGGCGGTCAAGCCGCCGGAACTTCCGGCAAGCCTTGCCGCGTGGGAGCGCACCGCGGCGAACGCGGGACACGTGCTTCTCTATATCTGCGTCATCGGGATTCCGCTCGCGGGGTATCTCGCGTCCAATTTCTCGCGCTTCGGCATCAAGTATTTCGGACTCTTCGAGCTGAAGCCTTGGGGTCCGGACGACAAGCGGATGTATTCGTTCTTCAACGGGGTTCACGATTGGCTCGCGTGGACGGCTGCGGTGCTCGTCGCGATCCACGTCGCCGCGGCGCTGAAGCACGCGCTCATCGATCGCGACCGCGTGCTGCAGCGGATGGTGCCGTCGCGCGCCGCCGTCGCCGCCCGGACCCGGTCGTGAACGCGACTGCGTCGGCACCTTGGGACGCGACGCCGCGAGCACGGCGGCGATTCGCGGTTGCGCTGGGGGTCTCCCTAGCGGCGCACGGGGCGGCGTGGCACTGGACCCATCTGCCCGCGGTGAAGGTCGATCGCCCCGAGCACGCGATCGAGGTCGCGATCGTGACAAGGCCCGCGCCACCCGCTCTGCAAACGGCGCCCGTCGAGGAGATCGCCGCGCCGAAGCCGCCGCCACCCCAGGCGCTGCCCAGGCCGCGGAAGGCGCCACAGCCGCGCATCACCGCAGCTCCCGCGCCCGTGCCGCCGACCGCGAGCGTCGAGACGCCAGCGCGCGACACCGCGATCGCGGCGAAACCGGACACTTCGCCGCCAGCCGATTTCGCCGTGCCGCCCCCACCGGCGCCGCCTGTCGCAAAGCTCATCGAGCCGCAGACGCCGTCGCACGAGGCGCTCGCCGGCTATGGGCGCAGCGTCTCCCAGGCACTCGCACGCCACCGCGATTACCCGCGCCTCGCGCTCATGCGGGGCTGGCAGGGATCGACGACGCTCAGGCTTCGCGTTGCGCCCGGTGGAAGGCTCGCCGACGCGGCCGTCCATCAATCGAGCGGCTACGAGGTGCTCGATGACCAGGCGCTCGCGATGGTGAGGCGCCTCGGGTCGCTGCCTTCGCCGCCCGACGCGCTGCGCGACCGCGAGTTCGCGGTGCTGGTCCCGGTGGTGTTCCAGCTCGCGAAGTAGGGATCGAGAGCCGCAACCCGGATCCCGAATCCCGACTCCCGAATCCTGAATCCTGAATCCTAGAAGCTGTACCGCAGGCTCACACCCGCGAGAACGCTCCGCGTCGGCGATGGCTCGAAGAAGCGATCGTTCGCCGCATTCACGATGACCGAGCCGATGTATTCCTTGTCGGTCACGTTGTCGAGGCGCACGAACGCTCCGACGCGCAGGGGCCCGAACATCTCGGTCCAGCCGGCGACCAGGTTGATGATCCCGTAGCTCGGCGCGAAAGCCGTATTCGCGTCGTTCGCATACACCCTCGCCGCGTAACGTCCCTCGACGCCGAGAGAGAATCCCGTCGGCGCCGGCTGCCACCGCAGGGCCGCGTAGAGGAGGTTCTGCGGGACGCCGGGTATGCGCTTGCCCGACGTAGTCCGAGAAGCGCGCGTCGAGATACGTGTACGCGAGCTGCCCCGAGAACCCCGCGCCGAACTGCGCGTCCCCGGAGAGCTCGAAACCGCCGCGCGTCGTCTGCTGCGCGTTGGTGAAGACGTTCCGCCCCCCCGCGATCTGCCCGGCGCTGACGATGTCCTGATCGGTGACCGCATAGAAGGCGGCCGCGTTCACTCGCGCGAAGCCGCCGACGAGCGACTTCACGCCGGCTTCGTACATGTTGCTTCGCGCAGGCTGAAGCGCAAAGTTGACGCCCGGCAGACCATCGGGCCGATAGGCGAGTTCGGCGAACGTGGGCGTCTCGAAGCCCTTGCCCGCCGACGCGTAGAGATTCACCGCGGGCGTGAGCTCATAGAGGATGCCGGCCACGGGCAGCCACGCTGAATAATCGGTCGTGCCGCTGTCGTTCGGATTCCCCGGGACCACGAAGTAGTCCGTGACCCTGAAAGTCACGTCGGTGTGGCGCACGCCCCCGGACGCCTTCCAGCGCGGCGCGAACTGCCACTCGGCCTGCACGTATTGCGCGAAGTCGTACACGCGATCCTGCTCGTTGCGGCGGAGCGCGCCCGTGACGCCGAAGTTGTTCACGAAACCTTTGCGGCGCTCCAGCATGCTGTCGTAGTTGACCGCCGCGGTGAAGTTGAACGGACCGCCCGCGAGCTCGGTGGCGTGGCGCCAGGTGAGCCATGCGCCGCCGAAAGAGCGATCGAGATCGACGACGCCGCCGGAGCCGCCGATCCCGGCGCCCTGGAACGCGAGAAACTGGGTGACCTGGCGGTCGCCGACGTAGCCCATCAACGAGACGGTGTCCTTCGGCGTGATTCGCAGCTCGTAGATCGCGCCGCCCTGGCCGTGGTTGATGCTCTTGCGCGTGCCGAATCGGACCGTGTCGGTCCCCGCCTGACGCCGGTTCTGATCGACCTGCTGCTGCGTGAGGCCGCCCGGGTCCTGCGTGTCGGGCTGCCCGACGTAGAAGCCGAGGACGGTGAGCGTCGCGTCAGGACCCAGATTCATCTGCACCCGGCCGCTGGTGATATCGCGCCGCGCCCAGCTCCAGTCGCGGTAGCCGTCCGTGCGGAACTGCGAATAGCCGAACGCCCCGCCGATCCCTTCGTAAGTGCCCGCGACCCGGCCGGCCGCGCGCCATGTTCCGTAGGAGCCGGCGGCCCCGAAGACGTCGACCTCGGGTGTCTGCGGCGGGGCCTGGGTGAAGAGCTGGATCACACCGCCCGACGAGTTCCCATACAGCGCGGCGAACGGCCCGCGTAACACCTCGATCCGGGCCGCCGAGTCGAGCTCGAAGAGCCCCGATTGCCCTTGCCCGTCCGGCATCGTGAGCGGGATGCCGTCCTGCATGAGCCGCACGCCGCGCACGCCGAACGTCGAGCGCGCGCCGAAACCCCGCGACGAAATCTGCAGGTCCTGAGCGTAGTTGTAGCGGTTGTTGGCCACCACGCCCGGGACTTGGCCGAGGTCCTCGGAGATGTTCACGCGCGGCTTGCCGTCGCGGATCTCGGGTGCCTCGACCGCATCGATGGATGCGGGGACGGAAAACGCGCGCTCCGCGCTGCGCGTGGCCGTGACGACAACAGGATCGCCCTGGAGCACGGTCGGCTCGCGCGCCGGCGCGGGCGGCGTCTGGGCGTTCGCGAGCCCGGGCGATCCGGCGAGCACCGCGAGCGCGGTGTGCACGGCCGCGGCGATACAGCTGGACGCGCGCGCTCGGCGCGCGAAAGGTCGGCGTGCACTCTCGGTCAAGCGATGGCTCCTCACTTGCAGGTCAGGGGCTGTGGCGATGCGGCGCCCTCTCACCCGTGCCGCGACCCCGCTGCTGCTGCCGCTCTCATCGGTCGGCGGTTCCGTCGCGCCGGCCCGAGACTGCGCGAATCGGACGCATCAGTCGAGATTCGCGAGATAGTGGGCCAGGTTGTCGATGTCCTGGTCCGAGAGCGTCTTCGACACGCTCGCCATGTTGCCGGCGTCGTTCGTCCGCTTGGCGGTCTTGAAGTCCTTCATCTGCTTCACGACATATTCGTAGTGCTGCCCGGCCACGCGGGGGATTTCGTTCTGCCCCTTGAATCCGCCCAGGTGGCACATCGTGCACAGCACTTCGTCGGCTTTCGCCTTGCCCTTCGCGACCTTGGCCGGATCGGCCTTGAACTTGTTCGGCGCCGGCTTCTGCGCCGCGAAGAACGCCGACAGGTCGAACATGTCCTCGCGCGACAGGTTCTTCACGAACGGATCCATCTGCGGCTCCGATCGCCGCCCCTCCTTGAAGTCCTTGAGCTGCAGATAGAGGTAGCGCGACGTCTGTCCCGCCAGGATCGGGAACGCCGGATTGGGCGAATTTCCGTTCGCCCCATGGCAGGCGATGCAGGCCTCCGCCTTCTTGCGGCCCGCCTCCACGTCCTGGCCCCATGCGCTTCCCATGACGCACGCCGCGAGCGCGGCAGCGGCAAGTACGAGCTTGCGTAACATCACTTCACGTCCCCTTCACATGACGCGGGGCCGCCCTAGGGCGGCCCCGTTCGGACGAAAACGCCCGCGATCAGTCGAGCGAGAACACGAACACGCTGTTGCCGCGCTTGAAGTCGAGCTGGGTGTTGCCGCCGCAGCCCATCGCGACATACTGCTTGCCGTCGACCGTGTACGAAACGGGCATGGCGTTCGCGCCGGCGCCGCAGTTGAAGCTCCAGAGCTTCTTGCCCGACTTCGAGTCGAGCGCGTTGAAGCTGCCGTTGCCCTCGCCGAAGAAGTAAAGCCCGCCTGCCGTGGCGAGGCCGCCGCCGATCAGCGGCTGCTCGGTGTCGTGCTTCCAGACCATCTTGCCGTTGTCGACGTTGACCGCCGCGACCCGGCCCCACTGCTTCTCGCCGGGAACGACCTTGAACGCGCCGCCGAGCCAGAGCTTCGAGCCGCCCGGGTACTTGGCCGCCTCGACGTGGTAGGTCATCGGCTGGTGCAGGTTGAGTGCGATCGCGTTGCGCGTGGTCGGATCGAACGACATCGGCGACCACTCGACGCCGCCGTTCGCGCCGGGCAGCATGCGCGCGCCCTGCGCCGTCGGCAGCACCCACATGTTTTCCTGCGGGATCATCGCCTCGGAGAAGCGGATGAGCGAGCAGTCCTTGCGGTCGTGCACGTACACGTGTCCGGTCTTGCCGCCGTGGATGACGCCCGGGATCACCTTGCCGGCCTTGTCTTTCACGTCGATCAGGATCGGCGGGCTGACCGCGTCGAGATCCCACACGTCGTGCGCGATGTACTGGTAGTGGCACTTGTACGTGCCCTTGTCCAGATCGATCGCGACCAGCGAGTCGGTGTAGAGGTTGTCGCCGGGA
>JALOSW010000201.1 GCA_025458245.1 Burkholderiales bacterium | reverse complement strand
ATGGCCGAGGGCTTCAACCTGCTCCGCCACGGCGGCGCCGGCGCCGGCGAGCGCGCCGCCGACGCGGAGACTGCGCCGCTCGCCCATGCCGACCGCTATCGCTACGATTTCGCGGTGGACGAGATCGCCGAACTCTGGCGGCGCGGCAGCGTGATCTCGTCGTGGCTCCTCGACCTCACGGCCAGGGCGCTGGCCAAGGATGCGGCGCTGGACGGATTCGCCGGGCGCGTGTCGGATGCGGGCGAGGGCCGTTGGGCATTGCAGGCTGCAGTCGAAACCGGGACACCCGTCCCGGTGCTGGCCGCGGCCCTCTTCGAGCGGTTCGCCTCGCGGGGCGAGGACGCGTTCGCCCTGAAGCTCCTGTCGGCGATGCGCCGCGAGTTCGGCGGGCACGACGAGCGGCGCTGACCCGCTGCCCGGGTGGGGCGCGCCCCGCTCGCGGTCCGGGGTGGGGTATGATTTCGCGCGTTCCGATCGCGATTCATCCGGGGCGAGGCGCCGCCCGATGCGAATCAGAGAACGATGCGCCCGCCTGTTCAGCAAATCCATCCGAGGAGAGTTCACCCATGGCCATGAAGTCCCTGAAGTTGCTCGCGGTCGCGGCGCTGTTCGCCGCCGCGGGCGCGCATGCGCAGACCTATCCCACCAAGCCGATTTCGATGGTCGTGCCGTTCGCGGCGGGCGGACCGACGGACACGGTCGCCCGGACCATCGCCGCCTCGATGCAGAAATCGCTCGGGCAGACGGTGATCGTCGAGAACGTGGGCGGCGCGGGCGGCACGCTCGGCGCCGAGCGCGTCGCGCGTGCGAACCCCGACGGCTACACGGTGCTGCTGCACCACATCGGGATGTCCACGGCCCCTGCGCTCTACCGGAACCTGCGCTTCAAGCCGATGGAAGACTTCATCCCGATCGGACTGGTGGCCGATGTCCCGATGACGATGATCGCGCGCGGCAACTTCCCGGCGACCAACTTCAAGGAGTTCCTCGCCTACGTGAAGGCGAACAAGGACAAGCTGTCCTACGCCAACGCCGGCCTCGGTGCCGCGTCGCATCTGTGCGGGCTGCTGTTCATGAGCCGCATCGAGACCGACTTCACCACCGTCCCGTACAAGGGCACGGCGCCGGCGATGAACGACCTGCTCGGCGGCCAGGTGGACTTCATGTGCGACCAGACCACGAACACCACCGGGCAGATCAAGGGCGGCAAGGTGAAGGCGTACGCGGTCACGTCCGCCGCGCGGGTTCCGTCGCTCCCGAACTTGCCCACCATGCAGGAAGAGGGTCTCCCGGGCTTCGAGGTCGTCGTCTGGCACGGTGTGTACGCGCCGAAGGGCACGCCCAAGGCGGTGCAGGACAAGCTCGTGGCCGCCCTGCAGGAAGCCCTGAAAGATCCGGTCGTGAAGCAGCGCTTCAACGATCTCGGCACCGACCCGGTTCCGCAGGCGCGGGCGACGCCGGACGCGCTGGCGAACCAGCTGAAGTCCGAGATCGCCAAGTGGGGCCCGGTGATCCAGAAGGCCGGCCAGTACGCCGACTGAGCGCGGATTGCCGACGGTCGCGAATCGCGCGGCCGGCCGCCAGCTGAAGCACTCGCACGGGCTCCGGGGAACCGGGGCCCGTTTCTTTTTTCCGACGCTCATGAACATCGGGGCACGTAAAGCCGCGCGCGGCATCGCGGCGGCGCTCGTCGTCGCAGCGGCATGCGCCGCGGGCCCGGCCGAGGCAGACGACGCACTGTGGGCCGCGCTCCGCTCGGGCGGGCATGTCGTGATGATTCGTCACGCCGCCACCGAGCCGGGCGTGGGCGATCCGCCGAACTTCCGCCTCGGCGACTGCGCGACGCAGCGGAACCTCTCGCCGACGGGCCGGCTTGAAGCGAAGCGGCTCGGCGAAGCGTTCCGCGCACGCGGCGTGGCGGTAACGGAGGTGCTGTCCTCCGAGTGGTGCCGCTGCCGCGACACGGCCGCGATCGCATTCGGCGGCTACATGGCATGGTCGCCGCTCAACTCGTTCTTTGGCGATCGCTCGCTCGAGCCCGCCCGGACCCGCGCCGTGCGCGAGCGCGCCGCCGCGTGGACGGGACCCGGAAATCTGGTGCTCGTGACGCATCAGGTGAACATCTCCGCGCTCGCCGGGACGTTCGTGGTGCCGGGCGAGGTCGTGGTGCTGAAGCCCGCGAGCGGCGACAAGCTCGAATTCATGGGGAAGCTCGCGCCGGAACGGACTTCGAACTGAGAGGCGCGCGAGCGGAGGGTCGGCGCTCCCGGCGTCACACGCGCGCGTTTCCCCGCGGAGTTCGGGAGCGTCGCGATAAAATCACCCGCGATGGCCGTGAGCCGCAAAGAGGCTCGGCGAACACCCGAAACGCGCGGTCGACCCTGAAGACCGGCGACCGTCGGCGCGGTGGATGCAGCGGCTTTCCCTTCACTCAGCCCGAGGTGACCGCATGAACGCCCCCCAAGCGCCCGCAGCCAAACCCATCAGCCGCTTCTCGGTGCCGAAGCTGGAGGCGTTGCCGGAAGACATCCGCGCCCGCATCCTCTCGGTGCAGGAGAAGTCGGGGTTCGTCCCGAACGTGTTCCTCGCCCTTGCCCGACGGCCCGACGAATTCCGCGCCTTCTTCGCGTTTCACGACGCGCTCATGGAAAAGGAGGGCGGCATCACCAAGGCCGAGCGGGAGATGATCGTCGTCGCGACCTCCGGCGCGAACCACTGCCAGTATTGCGTGGTCGCGCACGGCGCGATCCTGCGCATCCGCGCGAAGGATCCGCGCATCGCGGACCAGGTGGCGATCAACCACCGCAAGGCCGACATCACGCCGCGTCAACGGGCGATGCTCGACTTCGCCATGAAAGTCGCGCTCGCGTCGCACGAGATCGACGACGCCGACTTCACGGCGCTGCGCACGCACGGCTTCTCGGACGAGGACATCTGGGACATCGCAGCGATCGCGGGCTTCTTCGCGATGTCGAACCGGCTGGCGAACTTCGCGAGCATCCCGCCGAACGAAGAGTTCTATCTTATGGGGCGTCTGCCGAGGGAGAAGTAGGCGGGCGCTTACAGGTTTGGGGGATCAACAAGGGGGTGTGCCCCCTTGTTCCCTGCACATGGGACGCCTGCCGAGGGAGAAGTAGGCAGGCTTCGTTTCGGCGTCAGCCGCCCGGCCGCGGCCAGAGCGCGAGCACGACCAGCATCCCGACTGCGAACAGCGCTGCCGAGATCGCGAGTCCGTACTGCTTCACCTTGCGGCGCTGCGCCTCGGCGGTTTCGCGCTCTTCCGCCATCAGGTTCGCGATGCGCTCCCACTTGGCCGCCGCTGCGCCGTCCTGCGCGGCCGGATTGTCCCAGCCGAGCACGGTGGGCTGGTCGAGCGGCGTCGTCGCCGACAGCGCCATCGGTCCCGTCTCCCAGCTCGCGAGCGTCCGGGCGTCGACTCGCGATGCCGCCGGTTTGGGGTTTGCCGCGGGGTGATCCCAGCCGAGGACGGTCGGCTGATCGAGCGGCGTCGCGGCGGGGACGCGAGGCGATGCCCTGCCGGACGCAGATTGAGACGCGCCTTTTGCGGCCTCGGCCAGCGCCGCGCGCCGCGTGGCAGCGTCGCGCTTTGCCGCTTCGACGACGGCGCGTTCTTTCTCGGTCAGTCGGTCGCTGGTCATGGGTGAGGGTGACAGCGGCTTCGGAAGCCGCGCACCTGGGGCACTGCGATTTTCCGTGCCCCCAGACGTGACAGGGTAGGGAAGGGTTCACGAAAGCGCGGCAACCGCGCCATGCCGCGGTCGGCCGCGCGCCGCCCCTGTTGGTGCTTCGACAAGCGTCGCCGGGACCGGCGCGCATTCGTTCACGGTCCGAGCGTCCTACGAACCCGCTCGGCTTGGCACGAACCCTGCAGCAGAGGCCCGGCCGTCCACGAACGAACCAAATGGGAGACACCGAACATGCTGCGCAAACACGTCGTCACGCTCTCGATCGCAGTGCTGGCTTCCTTCGCCGGAAGCTTCGCCCTCGCCGCCGATGACGGGCTGTCGCCCGTCCCGACTCCGTCCGCGAAGGTGGACAACGGGCTCGGCGAACTGGCGGTGGCCTCCACGCTGCGCGAGGTGTGGCTCTATTCGCAGCCCGCCGAGCGGCAAGACAACGGACTCGGCGCGCTTCCGAACGTCGCGGACATGCGCGAACCCTGGCTCTTCTCGCAGCCCGCACCGAAGGTCGACAGCGGGCTCGGCGAGATCGCCGTGCCGCGCGCAGTGCACACAGCGCTCGGCGCCGCCCCCCGCTAGCTGCGGCCGAAAGCTACGCGGCGGCGGGCGGCCGCCGCTCGCCCACTCGCGTTGCCTGCTCGAACGCGTGTGCGGCGCACAGCACTCCGA
>JALOSW010000062.1 GCA_025458245.1 Burkholderiales bacterium | reverse complement strand
GACCTCCTGCCGGTTTCCGCGCTTCCCGCCGACGGCACGTTCCCGACCGGCACCACGCAGTGGGAGAAGCGCAGCATCGCCCAGGAGATCCCGATCTGGGACGAGACCATCTGCACCCAGTGCGCGATCTGCCCGCTCGTCTGCCCGCACGCGGCGATCCGGATGAACGTGTTTCCAGCGGCGGAGCTCGACGGCGCACCGGCCGGATTCAAGGCCGTCCCATGGGCGCGCAAGGACGGCGGCCCGCTCGACGGCCTGATGTACAGCCTCCAGGTCGCGCCCGAGGACTGCACCGGCTGCGGCATCTGCGTCGACGTCTGCCCGACGCGCAGCAAGCAGGTGGTCAAGCACAAGGCGATCAACATGGCGCCGAAGCTCGAGCACCTGGAGCGGGAGCGCGCGAACTACGAGTTCTTCCTCGGTCTGCCCGAGGTGCGGCCTTCGTTCGATCGGATCGACGGCCTGCGCGGATCGCAGCTCCGCATGCCGCTCTTCGAGTATTCCGGCGCGTGCTCCGGATGCGGAGAAACGCCGTACCTGAAGCTCCTGTCCCAGCTCTACGGCGACCACCTGGTGATCGCGAACGCCACGGGCTGCTCCTCGATCTACGGCGGCAACCTTCCGACCACGCCGTGGTCGCGAAACGCGCAGGGGCAGGGGCCGGCGTGGGCGAACAGCCTGTTCGAGGACAACGCGGAGTTCGGACTCGGCATGCGCCTTGCGCTCGACGCGCAGCGCGACCTCGCGCAACACCTCGTGCGCGAGCTGCGCGCCGAGATCGGCGAGGAGCTCGCCGGGGCGCTGCTCGACGCGCCGCAGGCCGACGACGAGCAGATTCGCGCCCAGCGCGAGCGCGTGGCGAAGCTGAAGACGATTCTGCCCACGCTGCGCTTCCCCGAGGCGGCGCGCCTGCTGGCCGTGGCCGACAGCCTGGTGGTGCGCAGCGTCTGGATCGTCGGCGGCGACGGCTGGGCCTACGACATCGGCTACGGCGGACTCGATCACGTGCTCGCGTCGGGCCGCAACGTGAACATCCTCGTGCTCGACACCGAGGTCTACAGCAACACCGGCGGGCAGGCGTCGAAGTCCACGCCGCGCGGCGCGGTGGCGAAGTTCGCCGCGGCCGGCAAGCCGATCGGCAAGAAAGATCTCGGCATGATCGCCATGGCGTACGGCAACGTCTACGTCGCGCAGGTGGCGATGGGGGCGAACCCGGTGCATGCCGTGCGCACGTTCCAGGAAGCCGCGTCGTGGCCGGGGCCGTCGCTCATCATCGCGTACAGCCACTGCATCGCGCACGGCATCGACATGACCACCGGCATGAGTCACCAGCGCGACGCGGTGAAGAGCGGCTACCTGACGCTCTATCACTACGACCCGCGGCTCGGCATGGGCGGCTCGGATCAGCCGCTCAAGCTCGACTCGCGCAAGCCCACCGTGCCGCTCGAGCAGTTCACCATGAAGGAAGGGCGCTTCGCGATGCTGGCGCAGGCCGACCCGTCGCGGGCGAAAGAGCTGCTCAGGGCCGCGCAGGCGGATGCCGACGCGCGCTGGCTCCTCTACGAGCAGATCGCGGGCGTGCACCGCACGGTGTCGGAGACGCCCCCAGACGGCGGGGCGCACGCCGGACCCGCGCGGCCCGAGGAGATGAGCGAATGAGCGTCGATCTGAGCACGCGTTATCTCGGCCTCGTGTTGCGAAACCCGATCGTCGCCTCGGCTTCGCCCATGACGGGCTCCGTCGAGGGCCTGAAGCGCCTCGACGACGCAGGCGTCGGCGCGGTCGTACTGCCGTCGCTCTTCGAGGAGCAGATCGAGCACGAGGAGATGGCGACGCACAACCTCATGCTCTACGGCGCAGAGGTCTCGCCGGAAGCGCGCGGCTTCTTTCCGGAGATGCAGCAGTACGACACCGGCGCCGACAAGTACTTGAAGCTGATCGGCGACGCGAAGAAGGCGCTTTCGGTGCCCGTGATCGCGAGCCTCAACGGGCACACGCCGGGCGGCTGGACGCGGATCGCCAGGCAGCTCGAGGACGCCGGCGCGGACGCGATCGAGCTCAATGTGTACTTTCTCGCTGCCGATCCCGCCGACACGGGCGCGGATGTCGAGCAGCGGTATCTCGATCTCGTCGGTTCCGTCCGGGCGACGACCAGAGTGCCGGTCGCGGTGAAGGTCGCGCCCTATTTCAGCGCCATGGCGAGCATGGCGGTGCGGCTCGCCGCCGCCGGGGCGTCGGGGCTGGTCCTCTTCAACCGCTTCGTGCAACCGGACATCATGCTCGACGACCTGGAGGTAGCGCCGCACCTCGTGCTCTCCACCTCCGAGGAGCTGCGCCTCGCGCTGCGCTGGATCGCGATCCTCTACGGGCGCGTCGAGGCGAGTCTCGCCGCGACCGGCGGGGCGCACACGGCGGAAGACGTGGTCAAGGTGCTGCTGGCGGGCGCCGACTGCGTCATGGTTGCGAGCAGCCTGCTCAAGCGCGGCCCGCAGCATGTGGATACTCTCGTGAACGGCGTGCGGTCCTGGATGGCCGAGCGCGAGTATGTTTCCGTCGGTCAGCTGAAAGGCTCGCTCAGCCAGCGCTCGTGCCCCGACCCCGATGCCTTCGAGCGGGCAAACTACATGAAGGCGCTCAAGTCGTACACGAGCGAGTTCGTTTAGGGCGCCGCCGAAGCGCCGATTCCGTTCCGACCACCCACAGGAGACCCAGATGTCCCTCATCATCACCGACGACTGCACCGCGTGCGACGCATGCGTGGAGCCTTGCCCCAACACCGCCATCTCGGCCGGGTCGCCCATCTACCTCATCGATCCGGCCAAGTGCACGGAATGCGTGGGCGCGCACGACGAGCCGCAGTGCGTCACCGTCTGCCCTGCGGACTGCATCATTCCCGACCCGAGCCACAAGGAGTCGCGCGACGAGTTGCTGGCGAAGTACAAGATGCTGCACGGCTGAGCGCGCTGACGGGCCGGCGCGCGGGCGCGTTGCTGCCGGTCCGAAGCGTCGCGCGAGCCATCAAGCGCAAAGACGCGGCCAGGCGAGGCCGCGCGCGAACGATCCGAGAGCGAGGGAGGAGGGGCGATGAGCGATCAACAGCGGAGCGGCGCGCCGGCCAGCGGGGCGTCCGGGGTGCCGACGGGCTTCACGATCCTGCGCGATCCGACGCGCAACAAGGGGACTGCGTTCACCGAAGCCGAGCGCGACGCGCTTGGTCTGCGCGGACTGCTGCCGCCGCACGTGTGCAGCCCGGAGGAGCAGGAAGCCCGGGTGCTCGAGAACCTGCGGCGCCTGCCGAACAACCTCGAGAAGTGGATTGCGCTGCGCGCGCTCCACGACCGCAACGAGGTGCTCTATTACCGGGTGGTGATGGACAACCCGGACGAGATGCAGCCGATCATCTACACGCCGACGGTGGGCCTGGCGTGCCAGCAGTACGGGCACATCTTCCAGCGCCCGCGCGGGCTGTTCCTGGCGGCGTCGGACGCCGGACGCATCGCGAGCATCCTGCGCAACTGGCCCTATCGGGAAGTGGCGATCATCGTCGTCACCGACGGCGAGCGCATCCTCGGCCTCGGCGATCTCGGCGCGAACGGCATGGGCATCCCCGTGGGCAAGCTCTCGCTCTATACGGCGTGTGCCGGCATCCATCCGCGGCAATGCCTCCCGATCGTTCTCGACGTCGGCACGAACAACGAGGCGCTGCGGAGCGACCGGTTCTACATCGGACTGCGGCAGGAACGACTGCGCGGACCCGCGTACGACGCCCTGGTGGACGAGTTCATCGCCGCGGCGCGCGCCGAGTTCCCGGGAGTCCTGATCCAGTTCGAGGATTTCGCGAACCACAACGCGTTCCGCCTGCTGGCGAAGTATCGGAACCGCATTGCCACGTTCAACGACGACATCCAGGGCACGGCTGCCGTGGCGGTGGCCGGAATCCTCTCTTCGCTTCGCATCACCGGCAAGAAGCTCGTCGACCAGCGGGTGCTGTTCCTCGGCGCCGGCGAGGCCGCGACCGGCATCGCCGACCTGCTGACGGCCGCGATGATGGCCGAAGGCCTCTCCGAGGCCGACGCGCGCGCGCGCAGCTGGCTCGTCGACTCGCAAGGGCTCGTGGTCAAGAGCCGGACCGAGCTCGCGGAGCACAAGCGCCACTACGCCCACGATCACGCGCCGGCGGGCGACTTCCTGTCGGCCGTGGAGGCGCTGCGCCCCACCGCCATTATCGGCGTCTCCGCCGTGGGCGGAACGTTCACGCCCCGCGTGCTCGAGGCCATGGCCCGGATCAACGATCGGCCGATCGTGTTCGCGCTCTCGAACCCCACGTCCAAGTCGGAGTGCACCGCGTCCGAGGCCTACAAGGCGACCCGGGGCAAGGCGGTGTTCGCCTGCGGAAGCCCGTTCGATCCCGTGACCGTCGACGGGAAGACGTTCGTGCCGCGGCAGGGCAACAACTCGTACATCTTTCCGGGCGTCGGCCTGGGAGCGATCGCGAGCGGCGCCAAGCATGTCACCGACGAGATGTTCCTCGCCGCAGCGCGCGCGCTCGCGGCGTCGGTCACGGAACCCGACCTCGAACAGGGAAGCATCTACCCGGCGCTCGCGCGGGTGCGCGACGTGTCGGCGCATATCGCTGCCGCCGTCGCCGAGGTCGCGACCGCGCGCGGCTTGGCGACGAAGACCTTGCCGAAGGATCTCGCCTCGCACATGCGCGCGCTGATGTACGAACCCCGCTACGTCACCTACGCCTGAAGCGGCAAGCGAAGCTCGCGCGCCCCGCAGGCAGCGCTCAAGGCGCGAGCTGATAAAGGTCGAAGCCGCCGCTTCGCCCGCCGAGACAGGCCGCGTAGAAATCCTCGATCGCGCGCCACATCCGCAGCCGGTTCTGCCACTTGCGGATCGCGTGCCCTTCGTCGGCAAACACGAGGTATTCGACCGGGCGGCCGAGGCTTTGCAGCCGGGCGACCACCTCGTCGGAGTCCTGCTTGGCCACGCGCACGTCGTTGGCGCCGTGGACGACGAGCAGGGGCGAGCGGATCCGGTCGATGCGCGAGAGCGGCGACGCGTCGCGCAGACGGTCGCGGTCGGCGGGATCGGCGCCGACGCCGAGGAAGAGGTTCCACCAGTGCATCTGGTTGCGCCAGTACGGCGGTTTCTCGTCGAGCCAGCGCTGCCAGTCGGCGATGCCGACGATGTTGACGCCGCACGCATAGCGCTCGGGTGAACGGACCATCTGGCTGAGCACAGAGAACCCGCCGAAGCTGTCGCCGAGAAGGCCGATGCGGGCGGGGTCCGCGATGCCGCGGGCGATCGCCCATTGCACGCCGTCCTCGATGTCGTCCTGCGTGCGGCCGCCAAGCTCCTTGACCGCGGCGTACATGAACTTCCCGCCGTAGCCGGTCGAGCCGCGGTAGTTGACGTGCAGCACGGCGTAGCCGCGATTCGCGAGCAGTTGCGAACCGGCGAAGCCGTTGTTGGGCTCCGATGGCTCCCAGAAGTCGCGCTGCCAGGGGCCGCCGTGGATCGCCACCACCATCGGCACGCGCCTGCCTTCCGGCACGCGCGGCCGCAGCAGATAGCCGTGCACGGCGAAGCCGTCCCGCGACTGGAACGCGATCGGCTCGACCGGCACCATCGCGCGCGCCTCGGCTTCGCTGCCGCGGACGTCCTTGAGAAGCGTCAGTCCCGACGAATCGCGATCGAACAGGAACTCCCGCTCGCCGCGCACGGTCATCGGCCGCACGATCATTCGCTTCATGGCTCGGTCGGCGGTTCCGGCGCCCACGGCCACGATCGGCTCCGGCACACGGCGCGACGAGGTGCTCGACACCGCGCGGCCGAGCTGCTCGTCGAAGAAGCGGATCTCCGGGTAGCCCGGATCGACCTGGACGGCGTAGGGCACCGTCGACCCGAGGGGAACGTAGGATGCCGTCAAGTCGACGCGCGGATCGCGGAAGAGTTCCGTCTCCGCTCCGGTGGCGAGGTCGATCGAGACGAGCGCCGTGGTGTTGCGGCCGAGACCCGAGTTCGCGACGAGTATTCCGGCCTTCCGGTCGAGACGAAGGGGGCTCACGTAGCCGAACGCACCGAAGCGCTTCGCGAGGCGCCACTCGCCCGTCGCCGGGTCGAGTATTTCGAGCAGCCGGTCGCGATTGGCTTCCTTGCCGTCGACGCGGATGCGGCCGCCGAGCGAGCCGTCGATGTCGATGAGCCAGTTGGTGACGTCGCCGTCGCTGCGCACGACCTCGCGTAGGGTGCGCGTCGCGGCGTCCGCTTCGTACACGTCGAACGCCGAGCGGTCGCGGCGATTGCTCTGGAAGAAGAACTGCGTCGTGCCCGGCTTCCCGTGCGCGAGATAGATCGATCGCGCGCCGGGCCACGGCGTGAGGTTGTGGCGCGCGCCGTCGGGATCGTCTGCGTGGAACACATGGATCTGCGTGTTCTCGTCGCCGAGCGGATCCTTCACGTACATCACGTGACGGCTGTCCGAGAGCCAGTTGTATGCGATGCCCACCGAGGACCAGCCGGCGATCGTGCCGGTCTCGAAGCGCCTCGCGGTCGCGGCGCTGCCGTCCACTTCCCGCGTCGCGAGCCCGACGCGCGTTCCCGACACCTGCAGCCACACGAGCCGCGTCCCGTCGGGAGAAATGCGGTTTCCGCCGGAGTAGTCGACATCGGCGATGAACGTGCGCACCGGCACGAGCGGGGTCTCGCGAAGATCCGCGAGAGCGGGATGCGTCGGTGGCGTGGCGCAGCCCGCGAGCGCGATGCACGCGGCGGCGATGAGCCCGTGGACGGCGGGCCGCACGCGCCGATCCGCTCGCGCCTGCGGCGTCGCGGCATCACGGCCCCTTGCGTCGCAGTCGGTGCCGACGAAGGGCGGGGCGCCTGCGCGGCGCCGGCTCGATCGCTCCGAAACCAGCCGGCCGATGAAGGACACGCGCGAAGCGAGGAAACCCTAGCGGCAGGGCCGCAGGACGAGCCCCGGAGGAAGGGCGACGTTCGCACCATCGCCGCAAGTCGTGTCGAGTTGCCCCTGGGTGAGGCCTAGCGTGCCCGAAAGATCGGCCCCGTTGAGCTTCGCCCCTGCGAGGTTTGCGCCCTGCAGCCTCGCCGCACGGGCTGTCGCGCCCTCGAGCACCGCCCCCTTGAGATCCGCACCCTCGAGATTGGCGCCACTCAAGTCGGCCCCCTTGAGGTTCGCACCGCCGAGATCCGCGCGCGCGAGCTGCGCCTGACTGAGCACGGCGCCGCGCAGGTTGCTGCGACCGAGGCTCGCGGACTGGCCGTCGGCGCCGTGGAGGTTCGCGCCGCTCAGATCCGCGCCGGTGAGCACGGCGCTCGGCAGCTTCGCGCCGCGCAGGTCGGCGCCCTTCAGATCGCAGCCGGCACAGCTCTTGCCGCTCCTGATGCCGGTCAGCGCGGTCGGGTCGTAGGCCCAGGCGCCGCTCGCCAGCGCCGCGAGGCCCGCGATGCAAAGCGCGCGACGAATCGATCGATCACTCATGGCGTCCTCCGAATCATTGGGATCCGAACGAAGACGATGTTAGCGGGCTTGCGATCGTCTTGTCACCACCGATTCTTCGTTTCCGGGAGGCGCCGCTTCCGGAAGCGGCGCCGCACGATGCACCGCCTCGACGCGGCGGTGTATCAGGACGTTTACACCGATGTAACGGGAGCGATACATACATATATCGGAAACCACGCAGGGCATTGACCCGACAGCGAGCGGCGATGGAATATCTCTTGCGAGCGCATCGAAGCGAAAGGTGTCGCGGCGCGTTGCGCGGAACGGACGAAGATCGAGCGGGACGAGAATCGATGACAGAGGCAAGGCTCGCGCTCAAGCAGCACGTGCTCGTCGAGCGCGACGGGGACGACGACGTGGTGCTGATCGATTCGCGCACCGGCCGGATGAGCGCGTGCAACGAGACGGCAAGCATCGTCGTGACCGAGCTCGAGCGCGGCTGCTCCATCGCAAGACTCGTCGCGGTCGTCACGAGCCGCTTCGACGTGCCCGACGACGTGGCGATGCGCGACGTGAGTGCGATGCTCGACGGGCTCGCTGCAGAGGGGTTGCTCGACGCGAGCGAGTGAGCAGAGCGCACGCCCGGCGTCGAGCACGGGGTGCGGGGACGGGCACCATGCGCCGCGGCGCAGCGCGCAGGCGTGGAGAAGAAGAGATGCCTAGGGGTACGGAGACGAGAACATCGACGCCGCGTGTCGCGCTCACCGGCTTCAGCGGGCTCGACAACCCGGGGCCCGGGGCGTCCGTCGCTCAGGCGCTGCGCCAAGGCTGGGAGGGGGCTCTCGCGATCTCCGCGTGGAGCTATGGCGGACCGGCCACGGGCGCATGGCTGCCCGGCGTGGTCGATCGTCTTCAGGTCTTGCCCGCGCTGCAGACGGGCGACGAGAGCCTGGTGGACGCCATCGCTCACTGCTGCCGCAAGGATCCGATCGACGCGCTGATTCCGGGCGATGCGGACATCCCCGCCGTGTCGCGCGCCGCCGCGCGGCTCGCCGAGCAAGGAATCCGAACGTTGCTGCCCGCGACCCATCGTGTCGAAGCGGTCGCGCGTCCGAACCTCGCCAAGTTTCTGCACCAACACGGCATCGCGGGACCTTTGACCGTCAACGTGCCGAACGCGACGGAGCTCGCGCCGCTCGCGGATCGCATCGGCTTCCCGCTGTGCGTGCGCGGGATGCTGTCCGGCGAGCAGGTCGTCTATAGCGCGCACCAGGCAATGGCCGCGGCGGCGCAACGTGCGGCCGAAGGGCAGCCGGGCGTCACGCTGCAATACCAGGTCGCCGGCGAGCGCTACTCGATCGGGTTGGTCGCGGATGGCGAAGGGCGGTGCCGCTCGCTGGTTGCCGTCAAAGTCGTCGCGGCGAACGCCGATGGCCGGATCGTGACGGGCACCATCGTCAGCGTCGAGGAGATCGAGGGATTCGCCCGCGAGGTGGCGCGGGCGGCGGGTGCGCGAGGCCCGCTCACCCTGGAACTCGTCCAGCCCTACGGGAGCAGCGAGCTGCTCGTCTGTGACATTGCGTGCCATCTTCCCGCGTGGTGCCAGGCCTCGCACTGGGGCGGCGCGAATCTGGCGGTGGCGCTGCTGCGCGAGCTGCTCGGCACGCGGCGCAAGGCTCTGCCCGCGCGCGCGGGAACCATGTTCGTCCGCGGCGTCGCCGAGTCGGCGGTCGCGATGAACGAGCTCCTGGACGTGCGGCAACACGGACGGCTCGAGGGCGTTGCCCGCATTAACGGGGTCGCGCATCCGCGCATGAGCGGCGCGTCGGGAGCGGGGCTCACCGTCGCGGTGACCGGTACGAGCACGTTCGACGTCGTCAACCCCGGGCTCGGCGTCGCGCGCGCGCTGCGGCAGGCGCCGGGGATCGGCCGGATCTATGGCCTCGCGTACGGAACGCACGATTCGGGCGCCTATCAGCCGGCGCTCTTCGACGATGTGTTCCGACTTCCGGACGGCTGGCAGCCCACCGCGCTCGCCGAGCGGATCGCCGAGATTCACGCGGCGCATCCGTTCGACGCGCTCATTCCGTGCCTCGACGGCGAGCTGCCGCTATTCATCGGCATGCGCGACGCCTTGCGCCGCCTCGGCATCCGCTTCCTGCTTCCGGATGCCCGGGCGTTCGAGCGGCGCGCCAAGCGCAGCCTGTTCAGCGGCAAGCTCGACGAGCATTGGGGCGAGTTTTCGCTGCCGCAGAGCCGCTTCGCCCGGAGCGAGGCCGACACGGTGCGCGCGGTCGAGGCGGTCGGCGCGCCCGCGGTCGTCAAAGGGCCGCTTTTCATGTGCGTCGCTGTCGGCTCGCTCAAGGATGCGCGCGGGGCGTGGCAGCAACTCGCCAATGCCGGATGGCGGGAGGTGATCGTCCAGCGCAGGATCTCCGGAGCGCACTACGCCACCAGCGTGCTCTGCGACGCCGCGCATCGCGCGCTGTCTTCGCTCACGATCAAGAAGCTCGTCACCTGCCACCGCGGCAGCACGTGGAATGCGGTGCCCTCCACGCAGCCCGCGCTCGAGCGCGACTTCGCCCGATTCCTCGAGACGATCGGCTGGGTCGGGCCCTGCGAAGGCGAGTTCATCCGCGACGAGGTGACCGACCGCTTCTACCTCATCGAGGTGAACCCGCGGTTCACCGGCTGGATCTACTTCTCGTCCGCGCTGGGCGTCAATCAGCCGCATCTCGCCGTGCGGACGATGATGGGCGAGGTGGTCGTGCCGTCGGCGCCGGGGCGCGAGGTCGCTTTCGTGCGGCGCATGACCGAGTTTCCGATCCGGGCGAGCCAGCTCGCGGCGCTCGCCACCAAGGGACACCTGCGCCATGCTTGATCTCAAGACTTACGCGCCGCCGCGCATCACGCCGCTGCCGTTCATCGCGTACACCAAGCATTTCACGCGCGCGATCGGCGTCGCTGCAGGCGAGTCCGACGACGCCTTCGACGCCGACGCGCTGGTCGCGGAGTACGGCAGCCCGCTGTTCGTCGTCTCCGAGAGGCGTCTGCGGGCCGACTTCCGGAGGTTCCTCGACGCGTTCTCCGACCCCAACGTCGACACGCGCGTCGCGTATTCGGTGAAGACGAACTACCTGCCTGCGGTGTGCGCCATCGTACGCTCCGAAGGGGCGTGGGCCGAGGTGGTCTCGGGGATGGAGTACGACCTCGCGCGGTCGCTCGGATTCGGGCCACACGAGATCGTGTTCAACGGGCCGCACAAGACGCGCGCGGAGCTCGAACGAGCCTTGGGCGAGGGCGCGCTCGTGAACGTCGACCACTTCGCGGAGCTCGATGCCGTCGAGCAGATCGCGGCGACGCTCGCGCGGCCGGCGCGCATCGGCCTCCGCGTCAGCTTCCACTTCGGGGCGATGCCCTGGACGAAGTTCGGCTTCAGCGACGACAACGGCGACAGCCAGCGTGCTCTCGAGCGCATCGCCCGCAACCCGCGCCTGCGGCTCGAGATGCTGCACAACCACTGCGGCACTTTCGTGCTCGTCCACTCGCTTTACGCGACGGCTGCGGACCGCCTCGTCGCGCTCGCCAAGCGCGCGCGGGCGCTCGGCCTCGCGCCGCGGATGGTGGACTTCGGCGGCGGCTACCCGTCGTCGAACGTGCTTCGGCCCGAGTACGACCTCGCCGGCGGCAGCCTCCGCGAAGGCGATTTCTGGTCTCCCTACGCACGCGAAATCTGCTCGCGTCTCGGCAAGGCGAAGGACCTGTTCGGCGGACGCCCGACGCTCGTGCTCGAGCCCGGACGCGCCGTGGTCGATGCGTGCACGCAGCTGCTGTGCTCGGTGGTCGCGACGAAATCGATCGATCGCAGCGAAGACGCGGTGATCCTCGACGCGGGAGTGAACCTCGTTCCCACCGCGTGCTACTACGATCACCGCGTATCGCGTGCCGCAGGCAGCGCCGGCGCCTCCTATCAGCGGCACAGGCCCGTGAGCGTTTTCGGGCCGCTCTGCATGCAGTCGGACCGGCTGCGGGAAAGCGCGACGCTGCCGGCGCTGCGCACGGGCGACCTCGTGCGCATCTCGCACGTCGGCGCGTACTGCCACACGATGTCGATGCAGTTCATCCAGACCCGGCCGGCGACGGTGCTGATCGGTCCCGAGGGTCCCGAGCTGATCCGGCGGCGCGAGACCTGGCGGGACGTCTTCCGGCTCGATGAACTGCCGTCGCGTCTGCGCGGCGATGGCTGCAGCTTCTAGCCTCGCCGCGGAAGCGAGGCGTTTCACGCAGGCGTGGCTTCGGGGCTGCGCCCAAATCGCGTTCTGCGATTCGCCGCCAACCGGATTGCTGGTGGTCGCGGGCATCGCGCTGGTGGCGCCGCTCGCGGGCATCGGTGCGCTGATCGGCGCGCTGTTCGGGACGGTCGCGGGCCGGGTGACGCGCGTCTACGCGCGCGACGAGTGGGCGTGGGGGCTCGCGGGCTTCAACCCGGCCATCGTCGGACTCATGTGCGGCGGGCTCGTCGCCTCGCGCGAGATCGGCGTCCCGCTGGTTCTCGGGGCGCTGGGAGCGAGCGTTGCGCTGGATGTCGCGTTCCGGCGTCTGCTCGGGCGCTTGCGGCTTCCCGCCCTGTCGCTCGCCGCGGTGACGACGCTCTACCTCGGCTCGTTGCTCGTGGCGCCCGCCGGCGCGTGGCTCTGGGTCGATGCGCCCGGCAACGCGTTTCTGCCGTACGGGCTGCTCGGCGCGGCGCTCCTTTCCACCGCGGCAGCGATCAAGGCGCCGTTCCCGGCGGCCTGGGCGCTGCTACTCGGCGCCGTCGCGCTCCTCGCCGGCATGCTGGCCGGGTACGAGCCGGCCGAGATCGTCGGCCTGTGGGGGGTAGCGGTCCCGCTCGCGTCGTTCGGTATGCACGCGGTGTTCCTGCGCAACTCGCTCGCCGGGCTTGCCGCGGGGACGTTGGCTGCGATGTTCGCCGCGGCGGCGTGGTGGGGCTGGCAGGCCTCGCTGCTCGGGGATTGGCTGCCGCCGCTGGTCATGCCGTTCATCGTCGGCGTCTGGCTTTCGTTCCTCTCGATGCGCGTCGTCGCCGCATGCTCGGCCGGACAGCGGGCACGCTGGCTGGTCCTGCATCGCCTCATCGCGGCGCGCCGCGAGGGCCGCGGCGTAGTCGCGCTCGTGCAGCGAGTCTCCGACGCGCCCCCGTTAGGGTTCGTGAGCGGCATCTGGCTCGATCCGAACCTGCCGCGCTCGGCGTTCACACGCGCGCAACTCGCGTCGTCGCCGGGGATCCGCAGGGCCTACTGGGAAGCGGCGGAGCGCCTGCGTGCGGAATCGGAGCGCCTGCCTCGCGGGCCGCTGCAAGGGCGGGTCGAGCGGCTCTGTGCCCGACGATGGATCGACGCGCTGATCGTGCAGGACGTGATGTGGCGGCGCGTCGAGTTGCCGGGGGCGAAGGCGTTCTCGTTGCACGGGAACCTCGAACGCGCGCGCTGTCTCGACTGCGGCGAGGAAAGCCCGTGGCCACCGCGGGCGCTCTGGCGGCGCGTCGACCTGCGGTGCGCGACATGCCAGGGCCCGCTCGCACCGGGCGTGACGCCCTATGGGACCGAGCCGGACGCCATCATCGTGCAGCGCCTCGCGGACCTCGCCGCGAGCTGCGGCCTCGCGCTGGTGCTGGGCGACGACGCGCCGGAGCCCGCCAC
>JALOSW010000200.1 GCA_025458245.1 Burkholderiales bacterium | reverse complement strand
GCACGCCGAGCAACTCGTAGGTTGCACGGTCGATCGGCTGCATGCGGCCGTCCCACGTGTCGTAGGTCATGCGCACCCACCGTTTCGCGCGCGGCGCGAACCACGCCACGGCGCGCATCTGCCCGGCATCCGCCGTCTGGGAGGAGAGTTCCACGCGCGCGGCCGCAAAGGTGCCAGCGACCGTCGCGATCGTGTCGACGCCCTGCACCTGCGCGCGCGCCCAAGACGCCTGCGACGCGGCGGCCCCGATCGCGACCGGGACATTGCCCCAGTTCTGTTGGGCGAGAGGTACGAAAGCCTGGACGTAGGGCGCGAACTCGGTAAGGCTGAGTCCGGCGAACGCGCGCACGGCGAACTCGAGCTGACCGGCGAATGTCATCGCCTGCTGGCCCGCGGAACCGTCCACCGTCAGTGCGTCCGTGACGCTCGTCGACGTGACCGCCGTGACCTGGATCGAAAACGCGATGGGCTGGATGCCGGCCCACGCGCTGGAATACCGATAGCGCCAAGTGTCGCCGACCTGCGGCACGGCGGCGGGCACGGCCATGCCGGGCCCGACGACCGGCGCCGCACCACCCCCGCCCGCGGCGCAGCCCGCGAGTGCCGCAATCGCGGTTCCCGCGCCCGCCAAGACGACGCGGCGGCGGCCCCAATGCACTTCCGCTCTCGACGGGTCCAACGATCGTACCGACTTCCGTGTCATGGCATTCACCCCGCCTTCAACGCCGATCGTGCCCTGCGCGAATCATACGTTTCGTGTCACGGACGGCAAAGGCACCGGCTCGGCGTTCATGGGCGGGCGACAAGGTCACGCGCCTTGTGCCCGGCCTGTGACGACTGGTCCGAGCATCGCGCAACGCCGGCTCGGGCCAGCTCCGACTCCAACGCTGCCCGTAGACGCGGCGCGTCTGCATCGGTGGACTTCTGCGAGAGTTCGGCATAGCGCTGCCCGCCCGGCAGTCGCCACACCTCGACGACGTATCTCTTGCCCTCGGGGCGATAGGCGTCGACCCGCACCGGACCTCGCGGCGCAATACCCGCGGGCAGAGGCCAGGCGGTCGTCCGATCGCGCAGGTATCCGATCTGCACCGTGCTCAACGCCTCGCTCAACGGAAGGCGCGCTTCGAGCAGCGCCTTCGTCGTGGTCCAATCGAGATCCCGCCCGAGCGAGACGGCGCCCCGGAAGTCGGCGCCGTGCAGATCGAACTCGCACTTGCCCCCGGCCTGCCGCAGGAGGGCCGGATCGACCCGCCGGCAATCCTGGTCGGCCACCTTCAGCGTGAGATCGCCACCCCGGTCCCTCAGCCGGAGCCGGACCACGATGCCCCGCTCGAAGAGTTCGCGCGTGGGGGTCTCGAAATACCAGACCTCCCGAGGCGCACCCGCCGGCCGAAGCTGCAACGCGCGGACGATCTCTTTCACATCGGAGCAGAGATTGATCTGCACTTCAGCAGCCCATGTCGCCGCGAGCGCGGCGCCGTGCCAAGCGACCCCGCCGAACACCGCGACCGCGGCGGCAGCCGCGCGGCCGAGGATCGCAGTGTGAGCGAACGAGCATCGCATCGGTCGATCATGCCAGCGCCGCGCGCGCCTGACGAGCCCGCCGCAGGCAGTGGCGACATCCCTCACGCGCGATGACCACGGGTGATCTGCCATGAGGTCGCGCCGTGCTTGACCCGGTCCGCGCGTCCGTAAAGAATCCGAAGAGCGCCGTTACATCCACGGCCGCGCGCCGGCGCGCGGCGTGAAGCGCTGAGCAACACGAAAAGCCATGGAAACCGATTCGTTCGTCAGGACGATCCTCCCCGACGCGGCCATCGAGCTCCTCGCCATCGGCCTCCTGCTGCTCGCGTGCGTGACGATCCAGGCGTTCGTGCTCCTCGCCGTCCAGCGGCGCCTGTGGGCCGCGGAGCCGTGGATGCGCGAGCACACCGGCTTCGGCGCACAACTCTTCGTGATGTTCGCGGTGGTCAACGCGGTCGTGCTTATGCACGTCGCGCAGGCTTGCGTGTGGGCATTCTTCTACTGGCAGGTGGTGGGCATCCCGTCGCCGCGGGACGCCTTCTATCACTCGATCCTCTCGCTCACGACGATGGACGACAGCTCGGGCGTCCTTCCGGAGCGATGGCGCCTGCTCGGCGCCGCCGAGGGCCTGACCGGATGGCTCGTGTTCAGCTGGTCGACCGGGTGGATTTTCATGTTCCTCAGCACCCTGATGCAGTTGCGCCATCAGCGCGACGGTCCCGTCGCGGGGCATCGCAATCCGCACGGCTGAACGCCGGATCGGGTACTGGGCACGGCCCGAGGGCCGTTCACGCCGTCGCGAAATGTCAATCCGCGGCACGTCCTTCGCGCGATACTTGCGCCCGGCGAGCGCGCGGGCTCGTCCCGCACCGCTACGGCATCGCGACGCTTCGATCGGGGGAGAAGAAGGACATGTCGAAGGGCAAGGAAAGACCGACCACCGGAACGGATGGCCTGCCCCTGCCGATCCTCCCGCCCGAGCGTGATGCGCGGGTGTGGGCGCGGCTCGTCCGCGTCATGTTCTTCACTCCGGGTTTTCTCGCGCTGCTGCTGCTCAAGGCCGGGGAGCCGACCGGGTTCGGCATCACGATCGAACTCCTCATGCTGGCGAGCGCGTCGGCGATCGTCGGCGGGCTGTTCATCGGTGCGCAGTCGGACGGCAAGGGTGCGGACCCCGCCTCGCGCAACGGCACGTGGAGCGGCGCGCTGGTGCTCGAACTGCTCGCGGTGGTGCCGCTGCTCGCCGCCGTGCCCGTGCTGTTTCACGAGCTCGCGAACAGCACGCTGCTCCATGCGCGCGCGCCGGGCGCGATGGATGCGGCGCTCGGCCCTTCGGAGCTCCTGCCGGCAGTCGCGATCCTGCCGTTCATGATCTTCCAGCTCGCGGGGTTCGGGACGCTAACCTTCGTGGTGCCGCGCGCCGCGAACTGGGGGATCAACCTCGCGATCCTCGCGCTGATCGTGGTGTCCTACATCGGCAATCGCACCGGCAGCTTTCACGTCGAACGGGCTGCGGGCAGCGCGCTGGTCCTCGGCCTCGCGCTCGTCGTGTGGTACGGCATCGTGCGGCTCAAGAGCATGCAGGCGGACTTCGACCGGCGCTCCCCGCCGAAGAAGGAAGACTGACGCCCCGCAACCGTTCGGGACCGGACGCACCATGTGGTGGATCAGCTATCGGGGCGAAGGCCGCCACGGCCTCGACAACATCGGCGTCTTCGACGACGACGGCAAGCCGCGCAAGCGGCATCCGCTGCTCCTCGATCCGTCGCCCAAGGCGCACCCGCTGCACATCGCGCGCGGCTTCGCGCTCATCGGCGACGATCTCTACATCGCAAACGCGTGGCGCAAGGACAGCCACGTCGCCCGTTACCGCCGGCACGACGACTCGTTCCGCTTCGCGGAGAACGTCGTCACCACCAGGGAAGTGACGGCGATGGTGCACCCCTTCGACGTGGACCTCGGGGACGACGGGCGGCTCTACGTTTCCTGCCAAGACTCGAACACCGTGGTCGCGATCCTGCCGGGCTCGCGGCAGCCCGCTCCGGTTGCGGAAGCCCTGCGCAAGCAATATCCGCACGGCAAGTTCCTCCCCGGCACGCTCGTCGCCTCGGCGCAGGGCAAACTCCCCGATGTGCCGAAGCCCGCACCCGACGTGCCCGCGCCGCAGGGCCTCGAAGTCGTGCTCGACGTGCATGGCAAGCCGCGCCACTCCGTGCGCGGGATCGTCGAGCATCGGAAGCGCCTGTACGTAGCGGACGAGGCCGCCGACCAGGTGAAGATTTTCGACGTCGCCACGGGCAGCCTGCTCGCGGAAATCAAGGGCAAGCGCCTCAGCAAGCCCGTGCACCTGCTCCTGCACGGCGAGACGCTTTACATCAGCGCAGCCGGGACGGGCAGCATTCTCGCCTACGAGATTCCGGAGGGGCCGCCCGCAGGAAAGCAGAAAGCGCGCGTCGTGATCGACCGGAAGCTCGACGCGCCCTCGGGCTTCGCGATCGGCCCCGACGGCGACCTCTACGTCTGTGAGCGCATCCATCAGCGTATTCGCCGCTTCTCGCCGGAGGGCGAGAAGAAGGGCACCTTCATCGACGGGCTTCCGGACATGCCCGAGTTCATTCTGCACGTGCCCGATCGCCTGCGCGCGAAGGCTAAGCGAACCCGTGCGAGCGCGACGCGCCGGCGGGCCGCAGGGGCTGCGAAGCATCGCGCGTCCCGGAAGACTCGCTGACGCGCGGGGCCAACACTAGCGGCTCCACCCGCGTGCGCCGCGCACGCGACGAGCGTGCGCCTAGCGAACGATCTAGCGAACGATGAGCACGATCTGAACGTCGCCGCGCAGCAGCGTGAGCCGCAACGGCGTCTCGGCGCTGCGCAGGGCGGCGATGAACTCCGGCGCGTTGCGAACGCGGGTCCGATTGACCCCGAGCATGATGTCGCCGGCGCGGATGCCGTTCCGGTACGCGGCGCTCTGCGGATCGACCGCGGTGACGATCGCGCCCTGCACCTTGCCGAACATCGGCATGCCCGCTTCGATGTTCGCGACCTTCGCTCCCGCGAGCTGCGGCGCCTCCGCGCCGGACAGGCTGGTGCTCACGGCGTGGAGTTCGCCCACGCGCCCCCGCAGCGTGACCGGTTTGCCCTCGCGCAGCACCCGCAGCTCGAACGGCTCGCCGACCGGGATCAGGCCGATGCGGTTCCTCATGTCGGCCGACCCGCGCACGGCCCGGCCGTTCACGGCGACGACGACGTCGCGCACGCGCAGGCCGGCGCGGTCGGCGGGCGCGTCCGGCTCGACCGCCGTAACGACCGCCCCCTCGGTCTGCGCGAGTCCGAACGACTTGGCGAGATCGGGCGTGAGATCCTGCGCCGCCACGCCCATGCGGCCGCGGCGCACCTCGCCGTATCGCTGGATCTGCTCGACCACCGCGCGCGCCATGTTCGACGGCACCGCGAAGCCGATGCCGACGTTCGCGCCGGTCGGCGCGATGATCGCGGAGTTGATGCCGACGAGCTCGCCCTTCAGGTTGACGAGCGCGCCGCCGGAGTTGCCGGGGTTGATCGACGCGTCGGTCTGGATGAAATCCTCGTAGCCCTCCATGGAGAGCCCGGAGCGGCCGAGCGCGCTCACGATCCCCGAGGTGACCGTCTGGCCGATGCCGAACGGATTGCCGATCGCCACGACGTAGTCGCCGACCTGCAGCGCGTCCGAGTCGCCGATCGGCACCGCGGCGAGCTTCTCCGCCGGGATGCGAAGGAGCGCGATGTCGGTGCCGGGGTCGGAGCCGATCAGCTTCGCGGGAAACTGGCGCCGGTCCTTGAGCGTCACCACGACTTCCTGCGC
>JALOSW010000199.1 GCA_025458245.1 Burkholderiales bacterium | reverse complement strand
CAGATGACGAACCCGGCCGCCGCCTCGAAGTCGAGCCCCCGAGGCCGGTAATCGGCGCGGGGAAAGCGCACCAGCAGGAAGGCGCGCGGCGGCGCGCCGCCGGCCGACGCCGTCCCGAACTCGATCTCGTCGGTGGGCTCGGTGATCTCGGGTGTTGCGATCACGTTCATGCGCGTGAGCCGCACGCGGCGCGAGCCGACCGTTATGACCTCCCCCGGCTTTGCCAGAGCGTCGCAGAGCGCGTCGAGGACTCGTTCCAGCAACTCGATTCCGCCGCCCTCGCCCGCGAGCTTCGCGTCGCGCCGCTCGAGCGCGGACTGCAAGGCGCGGCGCCTCTCGTCGCGCTTCTGCACGTCGCCGAGCGCCGCGGCGAGACCGGCCTGCTCGGCCTCGAGCGCGCGAAGCTGCGCGGCCAGAACGCTGCGTTCCTTAACGAGGTCCTGATGCCGGGCGTCGGCCGCGGAGAGCCGCGCGAGGATCTGCAGGATGAACTCGTCGAAGATCCGCTGGACGATGCTGCGCCTCAGTTCCGGTTCGTCCGCGCCGAGCATCCGCACCCGGTAGTCGGTGAACGAGAGCGTGGTCTGGGCAACGTCCTGGCGCACGGCATCGCCGTGCAGGGCCGCGCCGAACACCTGCCGCTCCTCGAGCCGCGCCCCGAGCACGGCGAGGACGAAGTCCGCCTGGGGATGCGCGGCGAAGAATCCCCCGACCTCCTCCGCGCGACCGAACGCGGCCGGGATGTCCTCGGCCTTCGCGAAAAAGGCCCGAAGGCAGGGGTCTTTGGCCCATTGCGCGGGCGTGGCGTCGTGCGGCGGCGGCAGCGCTTCGACGATCCGCCGCGTGCGCGCAATCGCGGCGTCCACGGCCGGCAACAGCCGCTCGCGGTAGCGGCGCACCATCCGCAGGCGCGGGTTCACGCGATCGACGAGGTATTCGATGGCCTCGCGGAGCCGTTCCTCCGGCACGCCCGAAGCGAACCGCGCAGGCTTGCGCGACCAGCCGAAGATGCCCATCCGCGTCCCGCGCTAGACCGTCACGGCACCAGCACGTTGATTCGCCGGTCGACCCAGAAGAGATCGTGCACGCGCGGCGCGAGCTTGCGCAGCGTATCCGCGTCCACGCCCTCGAACGCGAGCGCCATCGCCGGGCGCGAGCCGTCGCCGGCGATCGCCTCGGCGCTCGTGAACGGCGGGAAGCCGTACTTCACGAGCAGCGCCTTGAGATCCTCTTCCTTGGTGTCCGGCGGCAGGTTGCCGACCAGAAGCTTTGCCATGTTGTCCTCCTGAAAGGATCCGGGAGCGAGCATCCGGGGTCGAATGCGCGCTCCTCAAGCCATGATGTTCACGCCGCCGTCCACGTACACCGTGTCGCCCGTGACGCGCCGCGCGAAGGGGGTCGCAAGGTAGGCGCAGGCGAAGCCCACGTCCATGATGTCCACCAGCTCGCCCACGGGCGCCTTCTGGGCCGCCTCGGCGAGAAGGAGGTCGAAATCCTTGAGCCCGGACGCCGCGCGCGTCTTGAGCGGCCCCGGCGAGATCGGGTGCACGCGGATCTTCTTCGGGCCGAGTTCGAAGGCGAGGTAGCGGCACGCACACTCGAGCGCCGCCTTGATCGGTCCCATCACGTTGTAGTTGTCGACCACGCGGTTCGCGCCGAGATAGCTCATCGCGAACATCGTGCCCCCGTCCGTCATCAGGGGTGCGGCGCGCTTCGCCATGCGGATGAACGAGTGGCACGAGATGTCCATGGCCTTCGCGAAGCCCTCCGCCGACACGTCGAGCAGACCGCCCTGGAGATCGTCCTTCGGCGCCCAGGCGATCGAATGCACGAGAATGTCGAGCCGGCCCCATTCGCCGGCGATGCGCTCGAACACCGCATCCAGCTCGCCGGGCTTCGCGACGTCGAGCGGCGCGAGAATCGGCGCTCCGAGCTCGCGCGCGAGCGGCTCGACCCAGTTCTTCGCCTTCTCGTTGAGATACGTCACGGCGATCTCCGCGCCGAGCTCGCGAAACGCCCTGGCGCAGCCATACGCGATGGAGTGCTCGTTCGCGATGCCGACGACGAGCGCTTTCTTGCCTGCGAGGGCGGGACGGGGAACATCGGTCGCCATGACGGACTCCTTTCAGACGCCGAGGATGCGCCGGGTGTGGCGCGCGATCATCAGCTCTTCGTTGGTCGGGATCGCCCACGCCGATACGCGGCTCGTCGCCGCGCTGATGCGCGGACCGCCTTTCGCGTTGGCGGCCTTGTTCGGGCGCACGCCGAGCCACGCGGCGTCGGCGAGCACGCGCTCGCGGATGGCCGCCGAGTTCTCGCCGATTCCCGCCGTGAACACGATCGCGTCGACGCCGCCGAGCGCGCCGGCGAGCGAGCCCATCTCGCGGCGGATGCGATAGAGGTAGAGATCGACGGCGAGCCTGGCGCGCGGTTCGTCGCTCGCGAGGAGTGCGCGCATGTCGCTCGATACGCCCGACACGCCGAGCAGGCCCGACTGGTTGTAGAGCAGCTTCTCGATGGCGCGCGCGTCCATGCCGCGCTCGTCCATCAGGTAGATCAGCACGCCCGGATCGATGGCCCCGGAGCGCGTGCCCATCATCAGGCCTTCGAGCGCCGTGAAACCCATGGTGCTCGCGACGCTGCGGCTCGCCTCGAACGCGCACATGCTGGCGCCGTTGCCGAGGTGCAGGACGATGGCCTTGCCCGCCGCAGCCCTGGCGTCGTATTGCGGCAGGACGGACGCGACGTATTCGTAGGAGAGCCCGTGAAAGCCGTAGCGCTGGATGCCGGCGTCGTGCAGCTCCACGGGAATCGCGAAACGCTGCGCGAGCGGCGGGTTGGTGCGGTGGAAGGACGTATCGAACGTCGCGACCTGCGGCAGGTCCGGCATGCGCTCGAGCAGCGTCCTGATCGGCGCCAGGTTGTGCGGCTGATGGAGCGGCGCGAGCGGGATCAGCTTCGCGAGCTTCGCGACAATCTCCTGGTCGACGCGCACCGGCTGCGTGTACTCGAGAGCGCCATGCACGACCCGGTGGCCGACGCCCACGAGCCGATACTCCGCGAGCTCGCCGTGCAGGAACTCGAGGAGATGCGCGAGCGCGCCGTCGTGGCCGAGCTTCGTGCCCTCGCCCCACGATCGTTCCGAGAGCCGCTTCCCGGCCGCGTCCTTCGCCGAGAATCGGGGCGCGGTGTAGATGCCTTCGATCTGCCCGCGGCAGTCGAGGTCGAGTTCGTGGTCGCGGGCGACGAACAGCGAGAACTTGATGCTCGAGGAGCCGGCGTTCAGGACGAGGATGGCGTTGTGCATGGGCTACCCGGGGAAAAGCGAGAACCGCAAAAGCGCGAAGGACGCGAAGGGGCGCGAAAGAAACGCTTCCTTAAAAATCCATTCTCAGCGATGGTGGCCACCTCCCGCGAAGGGCCAGAGGCTGAGTGGAGCCCCGAACAACATCCTTTGCGTCCCTTTGCGCGTTTCGCGCCTTTGCGGTGAATCCTTTCAGTTTTTCACCGGCATCCGCTTCGCGTGCGCCACGAGCGCCATCACGGCCGCGGAGGCAAGGCGCGTGCGCACCGAGTCGGCGCGGCTCGTCAGCACAACCGGCACACGCGTGCCGAGCACGATGCCCGCGCTGTCGGCGCCCGCGAGATATTGAAGCTGCTTCGCCACCATGTTGCCGGCTTCCAGATCGGGCACGAGCAGGATGTCCGCCTTGCCCGCGACGTCCGAGACGATCTTCTTCGTCTTCGCGGCCTCCTCGCTGATCGCGTTGTCGAACGCGAGCGGCCCGTCGAGCAGCCCGCCGGTGATCTGGCCGCGGTCGGCCATCTTGCAGAGCGCTGCCGCATCGAGCGTCGCCTGCATCTTCGGGTTGACGGTTTCGACCGCTGCGAGGATCGCGACCCGCGGCGTCTCGACGCCGAGCGTGCGCGCAAGGTCGATCGCGTTCTGCACGATGTCGGCCTTGCACTCGAGATCGGGAAAGATGTTCACCGCCGCGTCGGTGACCAGCAGCACGCGCGGGTAGGCCGGCACGTCCATCAGGAAGACGTGGCTGATGCGGCGGCCGGTGCGCAGGCCCGTGGCCGATGGAACCATCGCACCCATCAGCTCGTCGGTGTGCAGCGACCCCTTCATCAGCGACTCGACCTCGCCGGCGCGGGCCATGGCTACGGCCTTCTCCGCCGCGGCGTGGCTGTGCTCGGTGGCGACGACCCTGTACGCGGAGAGATCCACGCCCTCTTTCTCGGCCACCGCGCGGATCTTCGCCTCGGGGCCGACGAGCACCGGCACGATCAGCCCGCGCTTCGCCGCTTCGATCGGCCCGAGCAGGGAGTCGCGATCGCACGGGTGCACGACGGCGCAGCTCACCGGGTCGAGCCCCTCGCAGCGCTTCAGCAGCTTGGTGAAGGCGTCGTTGTGCCGG
>JALOSW010000198.1 GCA_025458245.1 Burkholderiales bacterium | reverse complement strand
CGAGCCCGGATGGTCGTTGCGCTGCGCAAGGATCGCGCGTCCGGAGTTGGTTTCGCTCGAGGGCGACGGGACGCAGCGCGCGCCGTAGGTTTCCATGAGGGCGCGGCGGTACGGCTTCTGGTTGTAGGAGACGCGCACCATATACACGTCGACCTCGAGACCGAACACCTTGCCGGCAAACGCGAGCGACGATCCCCACTGGCCGGCTCCGGTCTCGGTGGTGAGCTTCTTCACGCCGGCCTGCTTGTTGTAGAACGCCTGGGGCACGGCGGTGTTCGGCTTGTGGCTGCCCGAGGGACTGACGCCCTCGTACTTGTAATAAATGCGTGCCGGCGTGCCGAGGGCCTTCTCCAGGCGGCGCGCGCGGTAGAGCGGCGTCACGCGCCACTGCCGGTAGATGTCGCGCACGGGCTCGGGAATCGGGATCTCGCGCTCCTGCGTCACCTCCTGCAGGATGAGTTCCATCGGAAAGAGCGGCGCAAGGTCGTCCGGGCCCACCGGCTTGTGCGTGCCAGGATGCAGCACCGGCGGAAGCGGCTTGGGAAGATCGGCCTGGAGGTTGTACCAGGTCTTGGGAATGCGGGTTTCGTCCAGCAGGTACTTCACCGAATCGGTCATGGCGGCTCTCCTCCTCGCTTTCTTGTGGGGTGCGACGCGCCCGGGGCGGCGGCGCGCCGGGGCTCAGTTTAGCGCGGGCGGCGCGCTGCCGCGACGGGTCGGGGATAATCGCGCCACGCCGGCAGCCGGCTCGACTGCGCAGCCTCCGATCCCATGGCGCGAAGACACCCCGCCGATTCCGAACAACGCAAGAAGGCGCTGATGGTCCTTGCGGTCGCCACGATCATGGGCGCGCTCGCCATCGCGTTCGGAATGCCGGCGCTGCGGAGCTTCCTGGAAGGCGGCCACTCGCCAGCCCGTTTCGTGCTCGTCATCGACGTGCTCGGCATGGCGCTCGCATTGCCTCTTGGGCTGATGGGCATCGCCGCGTATCGGCTGGGACGCAGAGTTGTCGCTGCGGAAGCCTTCCCGCCGCCCGGGCTCCCCGCCTTGCGTGCGACCGCGCAGATCACCGGGCCCGCTGCGCGACGTCTCGGAAAGGCGGCGATGCTCATGGCCCTCGTCCTGATCGCGGCGGGCGCCGCGATCCCGTTCTTCGCGCACCACGTGGCCACGCGCATTGCCGGCGCGGGCTGACCCGCGCCCGGCCGGAGGAGATTCATGGCTCACATCGCCGCTCTCGTCACGTACCCGATCAAGTCCTGCCGGGGGATCGAACTTGCGCGCGCGAGAGTCGGCGAGGCCGGGATCGAACACGACCGAGTGTGGATGGTCGTGGACGACCACGGCGAGTTCCTGTCTCAGCGCGAGGTCCCGCGCATGGCGCTCATCCGGACGGACGTTCGGCTGAACGAACTTCGCATCCGCGCGCCGGGGATGCTCGGCATCGACTTGCCGATCGACGTCGAGGAGGACGAGCCCGACGTCGTGCGCAAGGTCGCGGTATGGAACGACGTGGTCGATGCGGTCGACGAGGGCGACTATGTGGCAGCGTGGCTCAGCGGTTTCCTCGGCCGGCCGGCGCGGCTCGCCAAGTTCCATCCGCGTGCGCGGCGGCTCGTCAACCGACGCCGCACCGGCGGTGCGGAGATCGCGCATCACTTCGCGGACAGCGCGCCATTGCTGGTGACCTCCGACGCCTCGCTCGACGACCTGAACCTCCGGCTGGAAGGCGGGGGCGCGCAAGCCGTCCCGATGGATCGCTTCCGGCCGAACCTCGTGCTCGCGGGAATCGACGCCTACGCGGAAGATCGCATCGATACGCTGGCGATCGGCGGTCTCGTGCTGAGAGCGCTGAAGCCCTGTACGCGCTGCGAGATCCCTTGCACCGACCAGGCGACGGGAGAGGTCGCATCCGAGCCGATGGCTACGCTCGGGACGTATCGGACGAATCCGCGCGCGGACGGCGGCGTGACCTTCGGCACATACTTCGTCGTCGCGTCCGGCCACGGCCAGACGATCGAAGTGGGGCAGGACGCGGTGATGACCTGGCGCGCCTGAGCGTCACGGCACGACTCGGCTACGCCGCAGGCGACTCCGCGGCGAGCCAACCCGGCACGAGCTTCGCCAAAGCCTGCTTCTCGGCGACTGCGGCGCCGGCGAGCGCGAAGCCCACGAGACGGCTTTCTGCGTCGAAGCATTCCGCGCGGATGCCGTCCGGCGACGTGGTACAGGTCCAGCGGCCTTCACCGCGCGGGATCGGCGAGACGACGAGCGGCGCGGCGGGCGTTTTCACCACGACGGGCATCGCCGGGTAGCTGACCGCGGTCGGCTCGCCGGCGATCGTCTTCGCGAGCGCGCGAGCGGCCTGCATGATCGGCATCACGTAGGGAAGCACCAAGCCATCGACTTCGGCGGCGTCGCCGAGGGCGAAAACGTCCGGTGCGCTCGTCTGCAGGAAGCGATCGACGACGATGCCGCGGTTCACCGCGAGGCCGGCCGCCTGCGCGAGCGACGTGCGCGGACGCAACCCGACGGCCGAGAGCACTACGTCGGTCGGGACGCGCGTTCCGTCGGCTAGCGACAGCACGACGGCGTTTCGGTCGCGGTCGACCGACTTCGGCGCACTGCCGAAGTGGAAGCGCACGCCGATGGCCGCGAGACCGCCGCGAACGAAATCGCCGGCTTCGGGCGGCGCGAGCCGCCCGAGCGGGCCGGGGGCAAGGTCGATCAGATCCACCTCGAAACCGCCCGCGGCCAGATCGTTCGCGAATTCGCAGCCGATCAGGCCGGCGCCGATGACCGCGACACGCTTGCGGCCGCGAATCGCGGCGCGGAAGCGCGCGTAATCGTCGACGTCGTTCACCGACAGCACTTCGCCGGCCGCGTCGCCGCCGAGCGGGATCCGGATCGGGTCCGCGCCGGGAGCGAGCACCAGCTTCGAATACGCGATGCTCTCGCCGCCGGAAAGTCGAACGACGCGGGCGGCCGTCTCGATCGACGCGACCTCGACGCCGGTGCGGACCGTCGCGCCGAGTTGCGCTCCCATCTGCTCCGCGCTTTGCGTCACGAGCGCCATCGCCTCCTTCCCCTGGGCGATCGCCGTAGAGAGCATCGGCTTCGAGTAGAAGCCGCCGCTGTCCCGGGTGAGCAAAGCGAGCGGCGTCGCCTTGTCGAGCTTGCGGAACTCGCGGGCGAGCGTGTAACCGGCTAGGCCGGTGCCGACGATGAGGATTGGGTTCATGTAGGTGAGACCGCAAAGGCGCGGAAGGCGAAAAGGTCCGCGAAAAACTGCTGGTTGACGGGGTGCCGTAGTCTGCGAGCGGAGCAATCCGGGCGAGCCATGCGCCGGGGAGGGGCGTAGGCTCCGAGGCCGTGGAATCGCTCTCGGAACCTTCTGCGTCCCTCCGCGCCCTTTACGCTTTCGCGGTTCTGCTCTACGCAGCGAGCAGCTGCATCTCGAAGTCGGCCTTCGCCACGCCGCAATCCGGGCACGCCCAGTCTTCGGGAATGTCTTCCCAGCGGGTGCCGGCGGCGATGCCGTCCTCGGGAAGGCCTTTCGCCTCGTCGTAGACGAATCCGCAAACGATGCACTGCCAAACGCGGGTACGGGTGGAATTCATGTCGGTGCTCCTCGATTCGGGTGAGACGGTTATCGGGCTTTCACTTTCGCGAGCGTGGCGCGATAGTGATTGGCGTGGCGCTCCTCGACCTTCGCGAGCGCGGCGAAGCGCCGGGCGGCCTTGTCGAGCGTCTGCTTGAACGTATTCGCGTGCTCCATCGACTCCGCGATCTGCTCGTCGAACTCGCGCACCGCATCCGTGTTGCCTTCCTGCTCGGCCAGGTGGCGGAACTGCGGGTACATCTCGGTGTACTCGTACGTCTCGCCCTCGATCGCGATCTCGAGGCACTTCGCCGCGTCGAGCTTCGCCTTCGGATAGAGGAGGTCGAGGTGGCCGAACGCATGCTGGACTTCCTGGTCCGCCGTTGCCTCGAAGACGCGCGCCGTCTCCTCGTCGCCCTGCTCGCGGGCAACTTTGGCGAAGTAGCGGTACTTGATGTGCGCCATGCTCTCGCCGGCGAACGCCGCTTCCAGGTTCTTGATGGTGATCGACTCGTTGGCTTTCATGATTCGCTCCTTGCTGGTTGGCTTCGGCGTGACCGCATGGCCGCGCGACGGAGCGAATGATGAGCCCGGCGGACTCATCGATCCAATGGATTGTTCCTAGTCATCCGATAGACATCAGCTATCAATTGAGCCGATGCAGAAAGGTGGAATGCGCGGCTCCGGGGCCCGAATCCCGGATCCTAGTCTCTCGACCCCGGCCCCCGGACGACGTCGATCCCCGGCACGTCGGCGGCGCGAACGGCCTGCCGCAGCGCCTCGATCGCCTGCGGGCGCGGGAAGCTCTTGCGCCAGGCGATCA
>JALOSW010000197.1 GCA_025458245.1 Burkholderiales bacterium | reverse complement strand
CAGATGACGAACCCGGCCGCCGCCTCGAAGTCGAGCCCCCGAGGCCGGTAATCGGCGCGGGGAAAGCGCACCAGCAGGAAGGCGCGCGGCGGCGCGCCGGCGGCCGATGCCGTCCCGAACTCGATCTCGTCGGCGGGCTCGGTGATCTCGGGGGTTGCAATGACGTTCATGCGCGTGAGCCGCACGCGGCGCGAGCCGACCGTGATGACCTCCCCCGGCTTTGCCAGAGCGTCGCACAGCGCGTCGAGGACTCGTTCCAGCAACTCGATTCCGCCGCCCTCGCCCGCGAGCTTCGCGTCTCGCCGCTCCAGCGCGGACTGCAAGGCGCGGCGCCTCTCGTCGCGCCTGCGCACGTCGCCGAGCGCCGCGGCGAGACCGGCCTGCTCGGCCTCGAGCGCGCGAAGCTGCGCGGCCAGAACGCTGCGTTCCTTGACGAGGTCCTGATGGCGGGCGTCGGCCGCGGAGAGCCGCGCGAGGATCTGCACGATGAACTCGTCGAAGATCCGCTGGACGATGCTGCGCCTCAGTTCCGGTTCGTCCGCGCCGAGCATCCGCACCCGGTAATCGGTGAACGAGAGCGTGGTCTGGGCAACGTCCTGGCGCACGGCATCGCCGTGCAGGGCCGCGCCGAACACCTGCCGCTCCTCGAGCTGCGCCCCGAGGACGGCCAGAACGAAGTCCGCCGAAGGATGCGCGGCGAAGAATTCCGCGACCTCCTTGGCGCGACCGAACGCGGCCGGGATGTCCTCGGCCTTCGCGAAGAAGGCCCGCAGGCACGGGTCTTTGGCCCACTGCGCGGGCGTGGCGTCGTGCGCCGGCGGCAGCGCTTCGACGATCCGCCGCGTGCGTGCAATCGCTGCGTCCACTGCGGGCAACAGCCGCTCGCGGTAGCGGCGCACCATCCGCAGGCGCGGGTTCACGCGATCGACGAGATATTCGACCGCGGCGCGCAGCCGGTCTTCCGGCACGCCGGACGCGAGCGGCTCAACCCGGCGCGACCAGTTGAAGATGCCCATCCGCGTCCCGCGCTAGGGCGTCACGGCACCAGGACGTTGATTCGCCGGTCGACCCAGAAGAGATCGTGCACGCGCGGCGCGAGCTTGCGCAGCGTTTCCGCCGCCACGCCCTCGAACTCGAGCGCGGCCGCCGGACGCGACCCGTCGCCCGCGACCGCCTCCATGCTCGTGAACGGCGGGAAGCCGTACTTCACGAGGAGTGCCTTGAGATCCTCTTCCTTCGTGTCCGGCGGAAGATTGCCGACCAGAAGCTTCGCCATGTTGTCCTCCTGAAGGGATCCGGGATCGAGCGCTCAATCCTCGATCCTCGATCCTCACGCCATGATGTTCACGCCGCCGTCCACGTACACGGTATCGCCCGTGACGCGGCGCGCGTAGGGCGTCGCAAGATAAGCGCATGCGAACCCGACGTCCATGATGTCCACGAGCTCGCCGACGGGCGCCTTCTGGGCGGCTTCCGCGAGCAGGAGGTCGAAGTCCTTCAGCCCCGAGGCCGCGCGCGTCTTGAGCGGACCGGGCGAAACCGGATGCACGCGAATCTTCCTCGGGCCGAGCTCGTAGGCGAGATAGCGGCACGTGCACTCGAGAGCCGCCTTGATCGGTCCCATCACGTTGTAGTTGTCGACGACGCGATTCGCGCCGAGATAGCTCATTGCGAACATCGTGCCCCCGTCCGTCATCAGGGGCGCGGCGAGCTTCGCCATGCGGATGAACGAATGGCAGGAGATGTCCATGGCCTTCGCGAAGCCCTCCGCCGACACGTCGAGGAGCCCGCCCTGCAGATCGTCCTTCGGCGCCCAGGCGATCGAGTGCACGAGGATGTCGAGCCGGCCCCATTCCCTGGCGATGCGCTCGAACACCGCCTCCAGCTCGCCCGGCTTCGCGACGTCGAGCGGCATCAGGATCGGCGCCGCGAGTTCGCGGGCGAGCGGCTCCACGTAGGGCTTCGCCTTCTCGTTGAGATACGTCACGGCGATGTCCGCGCCCAGCTCGCGAAACGCCTTCGCGCAGCCGTATGCGATGGAGTGCTCGTTCGCGATGCCGACGACGAGCGCTTTCTTCCCTGCAAGGGCGGGACGGGGAACATCGGTCGCCATGTCGGACTCCTTTCAGACGCCGAGGATGCGCCGGGTGTGGCGCGCGATCATCAGCTCTTCGTTGGTGGGGATCGCCCATGCGGAGACGCGGCTCGTCGCGGCGCTGATGCGCGGACCGCCCTTCGCGTTCGCGCCCTTGTTGGCGCGCACGCCCAGCCACGCGGCGTCGGCCAGGACGCGCTCGCGAACGACCGCGGCGTTCTCGCCGATCCCGGCGGTGAACACGATCGCATCGACGCCGCCCAGCGCGCCGGCGAGCGAGCCCATCTCGCGGCGGATGCGATAGAGGTAGAGATCGACGGCGAGCCGGGCGCGCGGATCGTCGCTCGCGAGCAGCGCCCGCATGTCGCTCGAAATACCCGATACGCCGAGCAGGCCCGACTGGTTGTAGAGCAGCTTCTCGATGGCGCGCGCGTCCATGCCGCGTTCGTCCATCAGGTAGATCAGCACGCCGGGGTCGATCGCGCCGGAGCGCGTGCCCATCATCAGGCCCTCCAGCGCGGTGAATCCCATCGAGCTAGCGACACTCCGGCACGCCTCGATCGCGCACATGCTGGCGCCGTTGCCGAGGTGCAGCACGATCGTCTTGCCGGCGGCCGCCTTCGCGTCGAACTGCGGCAGCACGGATGCGATGTACTCGTACGACAGTCCGTGGAAGCCGTAGCGCTGCACCCCGGCGTCGTGAAGCTCTGCCGGGATCGCGAATCGCTGCGCGAGCGGCGGATTGGTCCGATGAAACGAGGTGTCGAAGGTCGCGACCTGCGGCAGGTCCGGCGCGCGCTCGAGCAGTGCCCGGATCGGCGCGAGGTTGTGCGGCTGATGCAGCGGCGCGAGCGGGATGAACTTCGCGAGCTTCGCGACGACCTCGGCGTCCACGCGCACCGGCTGCGTGTATTCGAGCGCGCCGTGCACGACCCGGTGGCCGACGCCGACGAGGCGATATTCGGCCAGTTCGCCGTGCAGGAAGTCGAGGAGATGCGTGAGCGCGCCGCCGTGTCCGAGCTCGGTACCCTCGCCCCAGGACTTCTCCGAGAGCCGCTGTCCGGCGGCGTCCTTCGCAGTGAAGTGCGGCGCGGTGTAGATGCCCTCGATCTGCCCCTTGCAGTCGAGCTCGAGGTCGTGGTCGCGGGCGACGAACAGCGAGAACTTGATGCTCGAGGAGCCGGCATTCAGGACGAGGATGGCGTTGTGCATGGGCTATCCGGGCAAAGGCGAGAACCGCAAAAGCGCAAAAGCGCGAAAGACGCGAAGGGACGCAAAAAAAAGGGATGGTGTAAGCGCGATCGGCCTGCGCCACGCCAAGAGCTGCGCTGCTGCCACCCGCCCCCGCGCCAGCTCGGCTCCGCTTCGCGAACCTTTGCGCGTTTCGCGCCTTTGCGGTGAATCCTTTCAGTTTTTCACAGGCATCCGCTTCGCATGCGCCACCAGCGCCATCACGGCGGTGGAGGCGAGCCGCGTGCGCACCGAGTCGGCGCGGCTCGTCAGCACCACCGGCACGCGCGTACCGAGCACGATGCCCGCGCTGTCCGCGCCCGCGAGGTACTGCAGCTGCTTCGCGACCATGTTCCCGGCTTCCAGATCGGGCACGAGCAGGATGTCGGCCTTGCCGGCCACGTCCGAGACGATTTTCTTCGTCTTCGCGGCTTCCTCGCTGATCGCGTTGTCGAACGCGAGCGGCCCGTCGAGCAGCCCGCCCGTGATCTGGCCGCGGTCGGCCATCTTGCACAGCGCCGCCGCGTCGAGCGTCGCCTGCATCTTCGGGTTGACGGTCTCGACCGCGGCGAGGATCGCGACCCGGGGGGTCTCGACGCCGAGCGTGCGCGCGAGATCGATCGCGTTCTGCACGATGTCGGCCTTGCACTCGAGGTCGGGAAAGATGTTGACCGCCGCGTCGGTGACGAGCAGCACGCGCGGATAGGCGGGCACGTCCATCAGGAAGACATGGCTGATGCGCCGCGCGGTGCGCAGGCCCGTCGCCGAGGGAACCATGGCGCCCATCAGCTCGTCGGTGTGGAGCGACCCCTTCATCAGCGACTCGACCTCGCCGGTGCGCGCCATCGCGACGGCCTTCTCCGCCGCGGCGTGGCTGTGCTCGGTCGACACGATCCGGTAGGGCGCGATGTCCACGCCTTCCTTATCGGCGACGGCGCGGATCTTCGCCTCGGGGCCGACGAGCACCGGCACGATCAGCCCGCGCTTCGCCGCTTCGACAGGTCCAAGCAGGGAGTCGCGATCGCACGGGTGCACGACGGCGCAGCTCACCGGGTCGAGCCCCTCGCAGCGCTTCAGCAGCTTGGTGAAGGCGTCGTTGTGCCGG
>JALOSW010000196.1 GCA_025458245.1 Burkholderiales bacterium | reverse complement strand
CGTTCCGCGCCCCACGCCATGTCCGGCCCAGAAACCTCGCCGCTCGGCCGGGAAGTCCCGTACCCCGAGCACTACGATCCGACGCTCCTCTTCCCGATTTCGCGGGCGGAAGGCCGGGCGCGGCTCGGGCTGCGCGAGCCGCTGCCGTTTGCGGGTGTCGACGTGTGGAATGCGTACGAGCTGTCCTGGCTCGGTCCGCGCGGCAAGCCGGAAGCCGCGCTCGCGGTGATCACGGTCCCGTGCGAATCCCCGGCGATCGTCGAGTCGAAGTCGTTCAAGCTCTATCTCGGCTCGTTCAGCCAGACGCGGCTTGCCGGGGCCGAAGCGGTTCGCGATGCGATCGCGCGCGACGTTTCCGCGGCCTGCGGCGTGGCCGTCGCGGTGCGTCTTTCGCCCGTCGATCTCCCGGTGACGGCCGAGCCCATGGCCGGCGAGTCGCTCGATGCGCTCGACGTCGAGATCGTCGATTACGTGCCGAACCCGGCGCTCCTGTCGGCTGACGGCGGCGTGGTCGAAGAGTCGCTCGTGTCCGATCTCCTCAAGTCGAACTGCCCGGTGACCGGCCAGCCCGACTGGGCGAGCGTCCAGGTGCGCTACCGCGGGCCGCGGATCGATCGCGCCGGCTTGCTCGCGTACATCGTGTCGTTCCGCGAGCATCCGGATTTCCACGAGCACTGCGTCGAGCGCATGTTCGTGGACATCCTCGCGCGCTGCCGGCCCGAGCGGCTCTCGGTGTACGCGCGCTACACGCGCCGAGGCGGGCTCGACATCAACCCGTTCCGCACGAACTGGGAGCAGGGCGCGCCGGCCAACGCGCGCACGCCGCGGCAGTGAGCCGCTAGGCCGGCTGGGCTACGAGCCCGAGCGCGTAGGCGGTGAGCTTCTCGGCGTCGGCGTGGAACCGCCGGATGCCTTCGGCGAGCTTCTCGGTCGCCATCGCGTCCTCGTTCAGCATCCAGCGAAAACGCGCCTCGTCGAGCGCGATTCGCTCAACGGGGGAAGCCTGCGCCTGTTCGACCGAGAGCCGTCGCTCGACCGGGCCCGGCGTGTTGCCGAGCTTCTCGAGCAGATCGGGCGCGATGGTGAGCAGATCGCACCCGGCGAGCCGGACGATCTGGTCGGTTTTGCGGAAGCTCGCGCCCATCACCTGGGTCGGGTAGCCGAACTTCTTGTAGTAGTCGTAGATGCGCGCGACCGAGGCGACGCCCGGGTCCTCGTCGGCGGGAATGTCGTCGACCTTGCGCGCGGCCTTGTACCAGTCGTAGATGCGGCCGACGAACGGCGAGATCAGCGTCACCCCCGCTTCGGCGCACGCAACCGCCTGGCCGAAGCCGAACAGAAGCGTCAGGTTGCAGTGGATGCCCTCGCGCTCGAGCGTGCTCGCCGCGCGGATGCCCTCCCAGGTCGATGCGATCTTGATCAGGATGCGCTCGCGCGAAATCCCGGCGACCTCGTACAGCTCGATCAGGCGGCGCGCCTTGGCGAGCGTCCGCTCCACGTCGAAAGAGAGCTTCGCGTCGACTTCCGTCGATACGCGTCCTTCGACGTGCTTCAGGATCTCGCGGCCGAAATTCACTGCGAGCGCATCCATCAGCGCTTCGGCCTTCGCCGCGCGGTCGCCGCTCGCGCGCATCCCGGTCGCGATTGCGTCCTCCACCAGCGGCCGGTATTTCGGGTTCTGCGCCGCCTGCAGCAGCAGCGACGGGTTCGTCGTCGCGTCGCGCGGCTTGAAGCGGGCGATCGCGTCGACGTCGCCGGTATCGGCGACGACGGTCGAGTATTGGGCGAGCGACTGTAGGTTGTTCATGGGCGCGATTCAGCGGGTTGCAAACAGGGCGTCGGCCGGCGTCGTGCCGGGTTGCATGCGCGCGCGGCCGTTCGCCGCGAGGTGTTCGAGGAGCAGGAAGGCGGTCTCGACGTCTGCCGAACCCGCAGCCTGCGCCAGTGCGGCGGCGGTCTTCGGCGTCGCATCGAGCGCCGCTGCGAGCCGCGATTGCAGCCCGAGGATCGACGCAGCGGCCTTCTTGCCTGCCTCGACGCCGGGCTGGTGGTAGGCGTTGATGCCGACGAGCGACGCGTAGAGCCCGACCGCGCGCTCGAAGAGGGCGATCAGCGCGCCGAGGCTCGCCGCATCGACCCGCCGCATGGTGACGGTGAGCGACGCGCGCGAGCGCTCGCCGATCGCTTCGCGCGTGCCGAGCAGGAACGCGTGCAGATAGTCCCCCGAGGTCGTGCCGGGCTCGACTTCGAGCGCGTCGCTGCCGGCCTCGAGCACCCGTACGAGCACGAGGAAGAAGTTGGCGACGCCGTCGCGCAGCTGCTGAACGTACGCGTGCTGGTCGGTCGAGCCCTTGTTGCCGTAGACGGCGAGGCCCTGCTCGACCACCTTGCCCGCGAGATCCTCGCGCTTGCCGAGCGATTCCATCACGAGCTGCTGCAGGTAGCGCGCGAGGAGGGCAAGGCGATCCTTGTACGGGATCACCACCATGTCCTTCGCGCCGCGGCCGTCGGCCGCGTGAAACCAGGCCGCGGCCATCAGGGCGGCGGGATTCGCGAGCGCATCGGCGATGCGCGTCGCTTCGTCCATGGCCGCAGCGCCGGCGAGCATCGCGTCGACGTCGAGGCCCTGCAGCGCGGCCGGCAGCAATCCCACCGCGGAGAGCTCGCTCGTGCGTCCGCCCACCCAGTCGAACATGGGAAAGCGCGCGAGCCACCCGGCGGCGTGCTTGTCGAGCTGCGAGCCCGGCATGGTGATCGCGACAGCGTGGCGCGCGAAGTCGAGCCCGGCGCGCCGGTAGGCGTCGGCGATCGCCAACATCCCGTTGCGCGTCTCCGGAGTGCCGCCGCTCTTGCTCGTCACGATCGCGAGCGTCGCATCGAGCTTGCCGCCGAGAGCCGCGAGCGTGCGCTCGATGCCGTCGGGGTCGGTGTTGTCGACGAAGTGCACGCGCATCCGGTCGCGCGCCGGGTGTCCGAGCGCGTCGGCGACGAGCTGCGGCCCGAGCGCGGACCCGCCAATGCCGACCGCGAGCACGTCGGTGAATCGGGGCGCACGCTCGGGGCGCACCGCGCCTTCGTGCACCGACGCCGCGAACGCCTTCACTGCGGCGACGCTCGACTCGATCTCGCGCGCGATCTCCGCTGTCGGCGCGCGCTTGGGCGCGCGCAGCCAGTAGTGCCCCACCATGCGGTTCTCGTCGGGGTTCGCGATCGCGCCCGCCTCGAGCTCGCGCATCGCGGCGAACGCGTTGTCGAACGCGGGGCGCATCGAGTCGAGCCAAGCTTCGTCGAACCCCATGCGGCTCGCGTCGATGGCGATGCCGGTCGCCGTCGAGGCGGCGCGCAGCCGGTTGAAGCGCTGCCAGTCAGCCATGCTCAGTCCTTTGCCAGCTCGTCGAGCAGCCGATCCATGAACGCCTCGCACTGCGCCACCTGCTCGAGCGCGATCCACTCGTTCGGCTTGTGCGCCTGTTCGATCGAGCCCGGGCCGCAGATGATCGACGGGATGCCGATCTGCTGAAAGAGGCCCGCCTCGGCCGCGTAGCCGACGCGCCCGAAGCCGGGGCGCCGCGACAGGGCCTGGCCGAGCCGCGTGAGCGCTTCGTCCTCGCCGATGGCAAGGCCGGGGATCTCGGAGCGCGCCGCGATCACGAGATCGGCCTCGGGCGCGACCCGCTTCATCTCGGGCAGGATCACTTTCTCGGCGTAGTCCTTGATCTCCCGCTCCAGCGCGTCGGGATTGGCGCCGGGCAGATAGCGGAACTCGAAGTCGAACACGCACTCGCGCGGCACGATGTTCGACGCGGTGCCGCCCCGGATCGTGCCCGTCTGCATGGTCGTGAACGGCACGTCGAAGCCGTACTCGCGCGGCTCCGTGGCGGCGAGGCGATCGGCGATGTGCCGGATGTGCACGACCAGCTTCGCCGCGTACTCGATTGCGTTCACGCCGTGAGGCGTCAGCGCCGAATGCGCCTCGCGTCCGTGCACGGTGCAGCGGTAGGCGCGCTTGCCCTTGTTCGCGATCACCACCTGCATGCTTGTCGGCTCGCCGACGACGCAGCCCGCAGCGGTGATGCCGTTCGCGGCGAGGTCTGCGATCAGGCCGCGCACGCCGAGGCAGCCGACTTCCTCGTCATAGGAGAGCGCGAAATGAACCGGCGCCTTCAGGTCGGCTTCGGCGAACCGCGGCGCCATCGCAAGCGCGGCGGCGAGATAGCTTTTCATGTCGGCGGTGCCGCGGCCGTAGATGCGGTCGCCCTTGACCGTGGCGACGAAGGGATCGGTGTCCCACGCCTGCCCGTCGACCGGAACGACGTCGGTGTGCCCGGAGAGCACGATGCCGGCGCGCGATCCCTTCTCGATGGTGGCGAAAAGGTTCGCCTTCTTCCCGGTGGCGTCGTAGGTCAGGCGCGACTTGATGCCGAGGCGCGCGAGGTCGTCGCGCACCCACTCGATCAGCCCGAGGTTCGAT
>JALOSW010000195.1 GCA_025458245.1 Burkholderiales bacterium | reverse complement strand
CTTCACCGTGCCCGCCGCGGTCATGAGCATCGGCATCAGGCGGGCGTACTCGTTCGCGCAGAGCATCACGGCCTTGTAGCCGGCGAGGTTCGCCTGCGAGGAGAGGACGTCCATCGACTGCGCGCGGGTGGTACGCGGCAGCGCTTCCATCGCGAACGCGTTGAGGCCCGCCTTCGCGTAGCCCTCGACGGCGGCGGCCTCGTAGGGGTTCAGCAGGCCGACGAGCACCGCGCTGCGCTTCATCTGGCCGAGCTCGCCCTCCGAAGGCTGACGCACCTTGAGCACGATGTCGGCGCCGAGCGCCTCGGCCGCGCCGACGAGTTCCGCGCCGGCCGCCTTGAATTCGCCATCGGGATAGCTGGCGCTGGTGCCCGCGCCCGACTGGACGAGGACCGTGTTCTTGCCGCCGGCGACGAGCTTCTTGACCGTTTCGGGCGTCGCCGCGACGCGGCGCTCGCCCGGCCGGGTTTCGGCGGGAATACCGATTCTCATGGATGCTCCCCTCTTGGCGGCCCGCGCCGGGTGTGTTCGAGTCTGGCGAACCGCGAGAAAAATCGAGCCGAATCATACACGACGCCCCTCTCGGCCGCCATGCGCAGGCGACATGCGCACGCGAGCGACGCCCTCACGCCAGCCCTCTCCCGCACGCGGGAGAGGGTGACTCTTCCGTTCACCCTCGTCCGCACGCGCACAGGCACGGCTCCCTCTCCCCCGCGCCGGGGGAGAGGGCTGGGGTGAGGGGGCAAGAAGGTTGAAGCGCGCGACGCGCGCCGCTACCGCCCCGCCGCCTGGGCGCGAGCGAGCGGACTGAACCGCCGCTCCGCCGCATCGAAGCTCCACTGGACCAGAAGCGCCAGCGCCGCAGCCGGGAGCGCGCCCGCAAGCATCAGGGCACTGTCGTTCAGTGCGAGACCCTGCACGATGCGCTCGCCATACCCGCCCGCGCCGACGAACGCCGCGATCGTCGCCGTGCCGACGTTGATGACGGCAGAGGTCTTGATCCCCGCCAGGATCGACGGGGTCGCGAGCGGCAGCTCCACCGAAACGAGTCGATCCTTCGCCGAGAGGCCGAGCGCGACGGCCGCTTGCCGCATCCCGCGCGAGACGCCGACCAGACCCGCATGCGTGTTCCTCACGATCGGCAGCAGCGCGTAGAGAAAGAGCGCGATGAGCGCGGGCACGACGCCGATCCGGCCCGTGATCGCGATGAGGAACGCGAGCAGCGCCAGCGACGGAATCGTCTGCACGACGCTCACGATCCCGAGGACGATCTGCCCGACGCGCGGCACTCTCGCGGCGAGCACCCCCAGCGGGATGCCGACGGCCACCGAGGCGGCCAGCGAGGCGAACGTGAGCAGGAGGTGCTCGCGCGTCAGCTTCCAGAAGTCGCCGCCGAAGAGCGTCTGCCAGAAGCTCCGTTTCACGGGGCTCAGCGCCGCCGGGTCGGCCGGAAAGTAAAGGCTCGCCGCTTCCGCGAACGTCGCGCCCTGCAGCTCGGCGGCGGCATTCAGGCGGATCATGCGTCGCGCGTCGATCGTGCCTGCGAGTTTGGCGAGCGCCGCCCAGCCTTGCGGGAACCGCGCCGGGACGTCGGCGCGATAGACGAGCACCGCCTCGTATCTCGGAAAGAAGCCGCGGTCGTCCTCCAGCACGCGCAGGCCAAAGCGCTCGATCTTCGCATCGGTCGAGTAGATGTCCATCACGTCGATCCGGCCCGCGGCGATCGCCTCGTAGGCGAGGCCGTGGTCGAGCCCCGACGGGGTGCGGTGCGGGAGCGCGTACGCCCGGGCGAGGCCCGGCCAGCCGTCGGCGCGCCCGATGAACTCCTGCGAGAGGCCGAGCTTGAGATCGGGATGCGCTGCAAGGTCCGAGAGCGTGCGGATGCCGCGCTTCGCCGCCTCGTCCTCGCGCATGGCGAGCGCGTAGCTGTTGTTGAAGCCGAGCGGAATGCCCGCGGCGAGCCCCATCGGTGCGAGCTTCGCATTCAGCGCCTCGAGCGACGGATTGCCGTCGAGCTTGAGGATCTCGCGCGCGATCGTGCCGGTGTAGTCGGGATAGACGTCGATGGCGCCGGAGTTGAGCGCCTGGAAAACGATCCCCGTGTTACCGAGACCCTGCTTATGCACGGCGTCGACGCCGGATTCGCGCGCCGTCCGCGCCACGATCTCGCCGAGGATGTAGCTCTCGGTGAAACGCTTCGACCCGACGGCGAGCGTGTTGCCGAGCGCCGGAAGCGCCGAGAGCGCGACGAACAGCCCGACCGCGCAGGCGACGCCGCGGATCATGCCTGCGCAGCGACGGGCGCGTCCGGCTCCTCGCCCATCTCGCCGAGGAACTGCAGCTCGGCGAGCCTCGCATAGAGCCCGCCCGCGCGCACCAGCTCGGCGTGCGAGCCGCTCGCGACGATGCGCCCGTGGTCCATCACCACGATGCGGTCGGCGCTCTGCACGGTCGCGAGGCGGTGCGCGATGATGAGCGTCGTGCGGTTGCGCATGAGTCGCTCGAGCGCGAGCTGCACGTAGCGCTCGCTCTCGGCGTCGAGCGAGCTGGTGGCCTCGTCGAGCAGCAGCACCGCGCGATCGGCGAGCAGCGCCCGCGCGATCGCGAGCCGCTGCCGCTGGCCGCCCGAGAGCCGCACGCCGCGCTCGCCGAGATACGTCTCCAGGCCCTGCGGCAGCTTCTCGACGAAATCGAGCGCGTAGGCCGCGCGCAGGGCTTCGCGCACCTGCGCGTCGGTCGCGTCCGGCCGCGCGTAGCGGATGTTCTCGGCCACCGACGCCGCGAACACCACCGGCTCCTGCGGCACGAGCGCGAAGCGCCCGCGCACCGCGTGCGGCTCGGCGAGCCGCGCGTCCACGCCGTCGATACGCACCGTGCCCGACTCGGGGTCGTAGAAGCGCAGCAGAAGCTGGAACACGGTGGACTTGCCCGCGCCCGATGGGCCGACCAGCGCGACGCGCTCGCCCGGCGCCACGACGAGGTTCACGTCGGCGAGCGCCGCGACTTCGGGGCGCGAGGGATAGCGGAACACGACATGCTCGAAGCGCACCTCGCCGCGCGGCGGCGCGGGCAGCGCGACCGGGCTCGCGGGCGCGACGATCGCGGCGCGGGTGTGCAGGAGCTCCATCAAGCGCTCGGTCGCGCCGGCCGCGCGCTGCAGCTCGCCCCAGACTTCTGCGATCGCCGCCGCCGAGCCGGCCGAGAGCGCCGCATAGAACACGAATGCCGAGAGCTCGCCGGCCGAGAGCGTGCCCGCCAGCACGCCGCGCCCGCCGATCCAGAGGATCACCACCACCGCCGAGAACGCGATCAGCATCACCGCGGCGATCAGGAACGCCTTCTGCCGGATGCGCGACACGCCGGATTCGTAGGCGGCTTCCGCGAAGCGGCCGAAGCGCTCGCGATCGGCGTCTTCGTGACCCCACGCCTGCACGGTGCGAATCTCGTGGATCGATTCGTCCACGTAGGAGGAGACGTCGGCCACGCGGTCCTGGTTCTCGCGCGAGAGCTTGCGCACCTTGCGGCCGAGCAGCAGGATCGGCGCGAGCGTCGCCGGGATGCCGAGCACGATCAGCGCGGAGAGCTTCGGGCTCGTCCAGACCATCAGCGCGATGGCGCCGACCAGCATCAGGGCGTTCCTGAGGAACATCGAGAAGCCGAAGCCGATCACCGCCTGCAGCAGCGTCACGTCGTTGGTGAGGCGGCTGATCACCTCGCCGGTGCGCTGCGTCTCGAAGAACGCGGGCTCGAGGTCGAGCAGATGCCCGTACACCGCCCGGCGGATGTCGGTGATGACGCGCTCGCCGGTGCTCATCATCAGATGGAAGCGCGCGTAGGTCGCGACCGACAGGATCACCGCGACGGCGAGCGCCCCGGCGAGCGCGAAGTTGAGCATGCGCGGGTCGCCGCTGCCGAAGCCGGCATCCACCACGTGCTTGAGCCCCTGCCCGAGCGCGAGCCACGCGACCGCCGCGACTACGAGCGCCGCGAGCGCGCCCGCGATCCGCACCTTGTACGGGCGCAGGAACGAGGCGACTTTCGCGAGCGGGCGGAGGTTGCGGGTGGCGGGGCGGTCGGGGGTCGTCGGTGAGGCCATGGCTCGTTACGAACGCGACGGGCGGAGAACACGCGGAACCGGATCGAAAGCCCGCACATTCGTCTCTCTTTCGGGCGAGCTACTTCCGCGCGCGCCAATAGCCGGGGCGGCGGCTATGGTGCGCGACTGCGAGGATGCGGATCTCGTCGCCCTCGACGGCATAAATGACACTCTAGGGAAAGCGCCGCATCAGCACACGGCGCTTTCCGTGCCGCCACATGGCGCCGAGCCCCGGGAACCGCAGCAGGAGGTCGATCGCGTGCTCGAACTCCGCGATGACCGCTTGCGCCAGCGTGCCGCCCGCCTTCTCGCTGTAGAACGAGGCTGCCTCCCGAAGATCCTGCAGCGCTTCCGGGTGCAGCGAATACTTCACTTGAAC
>JALOSW010000194.1 GCA_025458245.1 Burkholderiales bacterium | reverse complement strand
TTCTACAACATGGCGACGGTGCAGTTCGACCACCGCCTCGGCGCTTGGGCGCTCGCGTTCCTCGTGCCCTGGCTGTGGTTGCGCGCGCGCCGCGTCGAACTCCCCTTGCGTGCGCGCGTGTCGATCGCAACGCTGCTCGCGATCGTCGCGGCGCAGATCTCGCTCGGGATCGCGACGCTCCTCCAGGCGGTGCCGGTCGCGCTCGGCGCGACGCATCAAGGCGTGGCGGTGCTGGTCTTCGCCGCCGCGCTCGCGGTCAATCACGCCCTGCGCGACTGAATCCGGGCGCGGCCCGGGTTCTTCTGATGTGAGTCAAATCCGCGCGGGCGGGTTCGCGGGTATGTTCGACCGCGTCGCAAGCTCCGCCCGTCCGAAGAGTGATCAAGCGCATCCACGCTGCCGGCCAGTGGTTTTTCCTGCGCGCCGACGGCGTTTTCAACCGCCTGTTCGGCGAGAAGCTGAACCCGCTCTATTACCTCGGGTCGATCAGCTACTACATGTTCTGGATCGTGGTGGTGAGCGGCCTCTACGTCTACGCCTTCTACGAGACCGGCATCGACACCACCTACGAATCGGTGGAGCGGCTCACCACCCGCCAGTGGTGGGCGGGCGGGATCATGCGCAGCCTGCACCGCTACGCATCGGACGCGATGGTGCTCACGATGCTCCTCCATCTCGCGCGGCACTACTTCTTCGACCACTATCGCTCGTTCCGCGCGTTCTCGTGGGTGACCGGTGTCGTGCTTCTGTGGCTGGTGTACGTCTCGGGCGTGAACGGCTACATGCTGCCGTGGGACCGGCTCGCCCAGTACGTGACCATCAAGACGGCCGAGTGGTTCGACGCGCTGCCCGCCTTCCGCGGCACGCTGGCGCGCAACTTCGTCTTCGCCGAGGCGATCACGGACCGGTTCTTCTCGCTGCTCCAGTTTCTGCACATCGGCATCCCGCTCGCGGTCCTGATCGCGCTGTGGGTGCACACGCAGCGGGTCCCGCGCGCCAAGACCATCCCGCCGAAGCCGCTCGCGATCGGGCTCGCCGTCGCGCTCGTCGCGCTGTCGCTCGTCAAACCCGCGGTCGGGCAAGGGCCTGTCGACTTCGGCTCGATGCCGCAGGTGCTCGCGTTCGATTGGTACTACCTCGCCGCTTTCCCGCTCGTGGACCGCTTCGGCGGTCTGCCGATGTGGTATGCGGTAGGGGCCGCCACGGTCGTCGGGCTGCTGCTGCCCTGGCTGCCGCCGAAGCGGCGCGCGAAGGGCGGCGCGCTGCATCTGACCCTGCACCCGGGAAACCGTACGGTGCCCGTGCGCGCGGGCGAGACCCTGCTCGACGCGGGGCTGCGCGCCGCGGTGCCGCTTCCCTACGAATGCCGCTCGGGCGGCTGCGGGTTGTGCAAGGCGACGGTGCTGAACGGCGAAGTGGACCCCGGCATCTATCAGAAGAACGCCCTCTCCGACGCCGAACGGGCGCAGGGCAAGGTGCTGCTCTGCTGCGCCTGCGCGCTCTCCGACCTCGAGGTCGAATACGAGGAAGGCGCAGCGGTGCGCGAGCAGCCGCTGCCCACCTACGCGGCGCACGTCGAGCGGCTGGAGAAGCTCGCCCACGACGTGATGCTGGTGGCGCTACGGCTACCTGCGGGCAAAGAGATCGAGTTCCAGGCTGGCCAGTACGTCAACGTGATCCTCGACGACGGTGATCGGCGCAGCTATTCGTTCACGACGCCCGGCGGCGCGACGAACCTCGTCGAACTGCAGATCCGCCGAATGCCGGGGGGCAAGTTTACCGAGCATGTTTTCGATCGCATGAAGGTCGGCGACCTGGTGCGCTTCGAGGGGCCGGTCGGCCAGTTCGTGCTGCACGAGCCCTCGGAGCGGCCGCTCATCTTCGTAGCAGGCGCAACCGGCTTTGCACCGGTGAAAAGCCTGCTCGAGGAAGCCTTCCGCATGGGCATCACGCGACCCCTCTACTTCTACTGGGGCGTGCGCAAGCGTCGCGATCTCTACCTCGCCGAGCTGCCGGAGCAGTGGCAGCGCGAGCATCCGAACTTCACGTTCGTGCCGGTGCTCTCCGAGGCGGGGTCCGAGGACGAATGGACCGGCCGCACGGGGTTCGTCCACGAGGCGATTCTCGCCGACTTTCCGGACATGTCGGGCTTCAGCGTCTACGCGTGCGGCTCGGTGAAGATGGTGGAGGCAGCCAAGCCTGCGTTCGTCGCGCAGGGGCTCGGCGAGGAGTTCTGCTTCTCCGACGCGTTCACGCCGCAGACGACCGGCGCGAAAGCCGCCTAGCCGCGGAAGGCGCGCAGTGCGTGCTCAGGGGAACGCCTGCCGCCCGCGGCAGCCGAGCGTCCGGCACGCGACAATGGCGATGGCGACCCACACGGCGCTCCGCAGCGTCATCGCCCACACCGTCCGGCTCTCGTAGCCGCCGCCGGCCGCGACGTGAACGCCGAACGCGGCGAACGTCGCCACCGTCGCCGCGGCGAGGGCGACTGCGAGCCACGCCGCCCAGCGGCGGCGAAACCAGAGTCCGATGCCGGCCACGACATACGCAAACCCGGCCACGAAGTTGAACCACAGCACGAAGGGCACGACCTGCCCCGCTGCGCGCGCGGCCTCTTCGCCTGCGAGCACCGCCCCGCCGGCCCTGATGGTGAGCGCGCCGAACAGGACCGCCAGGATCGCGGCGATCCGCAGGCGCCAGCGTGTCGAGACCGTTCCGTCGCGCATCGCGCGTCTCCGTGGGCCGTGGGCGATGGCGGCGATTCGAGCACAAAGCCGCTCGCGCGGCACTTGATGGCGCGCGATTCTTCTCTTTGCTTGATGCGCATCACGCGTGCGGTGCGCACTGCCGCGCCGAAGCCGAAGCAGCGCACTATCGCCAATCGGGCACGACACACCGACTATTGCGCCGTGCGAGGGCGCCGGCGAAATCGCCGATCGCCTGCTGCATCACCGGCGAAGTCCCGACGTGGCACGTCAGACACGCTCCGACCAGGAGCACGCGCTGCTGCTCGGCGACGGAGAACGGCCGCGCGTCGTCGCGCGTCGAGACCATCCCCTCGCCGGACTGCAGGAAGCCGATCCAGGCATCCGCGGGCAGTCCGTCCTGGGCCGAGGCTGGTTCCTTCGCCGTGAACCGCCATCGGCGGGCGGCCTGATCGAACGCGAGCTTGCCGCGCCCGTAGCCGACGGCCACCGGGTCCGAGTGGCACGACTCGCAGCTGCGCACCTCCCGGCGGATCGTATGCGCGAACGTGTGCGCGTAGAGGCGCCTGAAGATCACGTCGGCGCCCTTGCGGACATCGCGATTGCGATCGAAGGTGAGGATCATCCCGGGCACGAACGTGTCGACGACCTCTCGCGGCGCGCGTGGTGCGCCGGCGTCCACGCGAACGCCGAGCGCGGGGAGCGCGACGTCGAAAGGACCGGAGGATTCGTTCCACGTGCCCTTCACCCATTTCTGGGCCAGCCAGTCGAAACCCTCCTCGTCGGGATCGAACTGCGTGTGGCAGGTGGTGCAGCGCGGCGCCCACGCCGAGTGGCAGCTCGCGCACGAGAGGCGCGCGTGGCCCTTGCCGGAGGTGCACGCCGCCGCGGGCGGCTTGAGGGGATGCGTCGCGCCGGAGCGCTTGCTGCGCAGGCTGCCTTTGCCCGAGCCGTCGACGAACACGTTCACGAGCACGTCGCCGCCGCGGCCGGCGCCGAGGCGCTCGCCGGGACCGAGCGTCCACTTCCGGAGCGCAAGCAGCGTGCGCGACTCGGCATCCGCCTCGGCAACGGAAACCGACGCGAGGCGCGCCGCGTGGCAGTCGGTGCACACGATCCGAACCTGTTCGCTCTTCCTCGTCACGACCGCGCCCGAGCCCATGACCTCCCACGCGGTGTGGCAGTCGATGCAGTCGAGCCCACGCTCATGGTGCACATCGGCGCCGATATGCTCGACCTGGCGCCCGTCCGCGAGCGCACGCACCCGTGCGGCCGGGCGGGACGGCTCGCCGCGCAGTTCATGCCAGCCGGCATAGCTGAGCGAAATGCGGCTCGAGCGGCTGTGGCATCCGAAGCAGTGCTCGTTCGTCGGGTTCAACGTGAGCGAGGGGTGCGCGATCGGCGGCGTCCGAGGGGCTTCGCGAGGCGCGGCAAGGTAGGCCGCGAGGGCTGCCCTGGCCGCTTGGTCGTAAACGAGGTGACACGCGTTGCAACCGCCGCCGCGCGATTCTTCGTCGATCGGGCCGGGCTCGGTCTTCGCCTGCCCCAAGTGGCACGACACGCACAGCTCGCGCAGGTGGCTGTCCGCGACGCCATGGCCGAGGTGGCTCGCGTGCGGCGGCGGCGCCGACGGATCGGCCGGCTCGCCCAGCACGCGGCGGTTCACGGCGATCACCCCCGCCATCGTGGTCATGATCGAGCGCTCGACTCGCGTGACGATCGCGTCGTGGCAACCTGCACGCCCGCAGGTGCGGGTGACGATCGCGTCGTGGCAACCTGCACGCCCGCAGGTGCGGGGGGCATCCGCCAGGTTGCCCGGGATGCGGACCAGACCGGCATGCGCCTCCGTCGCGTCGCTCGCGGCGCGGTCGCCCCCGTGGCACGCGGCGCAGCCGATGCGCTCGTGCGATCCGCCGAGCCCGCCGACGCCGGCGTGGCAAGTCGCGCAGCCTTCGGCCGGAGATTGCCCCGCGCCGCGGAAAGTCGAGATAACGCCGACGATCACCGCACCCGCGGCGAGCACCGCTACTGCGGCGAGGGCGAATCGGATCGTCCATCGCGAGGTTCGCATCGGGTTCCGTCTGTGTCAGCGGGGAGCCGTTCGATTCCCGATCGTCACCGCCGCGGACGGCCGCGACGTTGATGACCGTCAAGACCTCCGCCGCGGCGACCACTACGTTCTCCGCACCCCCACGGCGTCCGCGCGTGATCCGGATCACCGCGAATTCCGCAGGATCGGCGTAGGGATTATCGCTTGCTCGCAGCAATGGAGGCGCCTATGGATCTCCTGACGCTCGCGGTTCTCGTGGCGGTCGCGGCCACGATCTGGTCTCTCTTCGCTGGCCTGTCGTCGATGGCCGTCGACGGCCCGGTCGCCCGGCACGAAAGCACGCACTGGATGATCCGCCGCGTCGCCTTCCAGGCGGCCGCGCTGGCGCTCGTGCTGCTCGCTACGCGGGCCTGACCGCCCGGTCGCCGGCAAGCGTTCCGCCGATGGCGGAGAGGGGCCTGAAATACG
>JALOSW010000061.1 GCA_025458245.1 Burkholderiales bacterium | reverse complement strand
GGCCTCGTTCGCGGCCGGATCGTTCTTGATCGGAATCTGCGCCGCCATGCCGCCCATCGCCGGCGCGTTCCGGCGGTGGCAGGTCTTCACGAGCGTGAGCGCGTAGGCGCGCATGAACGGGGCCGTCATCGTCACCTGCGAGCGGTCCGCGAGGCAGAAGTCCGCGTTGGAGCGGAACTTCTTGATGCACGAGAAGATGTAGTCCCATCGGCCGATGTTGAGGCCGGCGGAGTGGTCCTTGAGCTCCCACAGGAACTCGTCCATCTCGAACGCCGCGGGCAGCGTCTCGATCAGGCAGGTCGCGCGGATCGAGCCGTGCGGCACGCCGAGCTCCTTCTGCGCCATGGTGAAGATGTCGTTCCAGAGGCGCACTTCGAGGTGCGACTCCATCTTCGGCAGATAGAAGTACGGGCCCGAGCCGCGCGCGAGCAGCTCTTTCGCGTTGTGGAAGAAGAAGAGCCCGAAATCGAAGATGCCGCCGGAGACGACGGTGCCGTCGATCTTCACGTGCTTCTCGTCGAGGTGCCAGCCGCGCGGGCGCGGGAGCAGCACGGCGGTCTTGTCGTTCAGCTTGTAGGACTTGCCGCCCTGCTCGAAGGTGATGGTGCGCCGGATCGCGTCGCGCAGATTGAGCTGCCCTTCGATCATGTTGCTCCAGGTCGGGCAGTTGGCGTCCTCGAAGTCCGCCATGAACGTCGACGCGCCGGAGTTCAGCGCGTTGATCACCATCTTGCGGTCGGTCGGCCCGGTGATCTCGACGCGGCGGTCGAGGAGGTCTTTCGGCTGATCGCAGATCTTCCACTCCGACTCGCGGATCGACTTCGTCTCCGCCAGGAAGTCGGGCAGCTTGCCGGCGTCGAAGTCCTTCTGCCGCGCCTGGCGCTTCGCCAGCAGTTCCTGGCGGCGCGACTCGAATGCGCGATGCAGCTTGGCGACGAACGACAGCGCGTCGTCGGAAAGGATCTGGCGATACTCGGGCGTCACGCTGCCGTGAATCTCGACGCCGCCGGGAAACTTGTCGGTCATGGGGACCTCGTCGGAAGGAAAAAGAGGGGAAGACGAAACCGGCGCGGGTGGCGCGCCGGGGGAGGGACCGCGAGATTCTAGTCGCGCCGACCGCGTTTCGCAATACGAATTACGTTTCGCATTCCGGAATTAAGCAATGGCCGCGCGACGGAGGTCCGCCTCTAATGCGCTGATTCTCTTTCATATTCCGAGACAGGCGGGCAGGAGCACACCAGATGCCGGTCGCCGTAGACGTTGTCGACCCGCCCAACCGGCACCCAGTATTTCGCGTCCTTGAGCGCCGGCAGCGGATACGCGGCGCGGGTGCGCGTGTACGGGTGCCCCCAGTCTTCCGCAGTCATGGCGAGCGCGGTGTGCGGCGCATTCTTGAGCGGGTTGTCCTCGGCCGGCCAGCGGCCCGACTCGATCTCGCGGATCTCTTCGCGGATCGCGATCATCGCGTCGCAGAAGCGGTCGAGCTCGGCTTTCGACTCGCTCTCCGTCGGCTCGATCATCAGCGTGCCGGGCACGGGGAACGACATCGTCGGCGCGTGGAAGCCGTAGTCGATGAGCCGCTTCGCCACGTCTTCGTTGGTGACGCCGCAGCCGTCCTTGAGCGGCCGCAGATCGATGATGCACTCGTGCGCGACGAGCCCGTGCTCGCCCGCGTACAGGATCGGATAGTGCGGGGCGAGCCGCGCCGCAACGTAGTTCGCATTGAGGATCGCCACGCGCGTCGCTTCGGCAAGGCCGCGGCCGCCCATCAGGCGGATGTACGCCCACGAGATCGGCAGGATGCTGGGGCTGCCGAACCGCGCCGCCGACACCGGCCCGACCGGACCGGCGCCGGAAAGCGGATCGCCGGGGAGGAAGGGCGCGAGATGCGCCTTCACCGCCACCGGCCCGACGCCGGGGCCGCCGCCGCCGTGCGGGATGCAGAAGGTCTTGTGCAGGTTGAGGTGCGAGACGTCGGCCCCGAACCTCCCCGGCGGCGCGACGCCGACCAGCGCGTTGAGGTTGGCGCCGTCGAGGTAGACCTGTCCGCCGTGCGCGTGCACGATCTCGCAGATCTCCCGGATCGCCGCCTCGAACACGCCGTGCGTCGAGGGGTAGGTGATCATGATCGCGGCGAGATCGCGCGCGTGCTCGTCGGCTCTTGCGCGCAGGTCGGCGAGATCGACGTTGCCGCGCTCGTCGCACTTCACCACCACCACCTCGAACCCGGCCATGTGGGCCGAAGCCGGGTTGGTCCCGTGCGCCGAGCTCGGGATCAGCACCACGCGCCGATGCGCTTCGCCGCGGCTCTCGTGGTAGGCGCGAATCGCGAGCAGGCCCGCGAACTCGCCCTGCGCCCCCGAGTTCGGCTGCACCGAAACCGCGTCGTAGCCGGTGACCGCGACGAGCCAGCGCTCGAGGTCCGCGACGAGCTCGCGATAGCCGGCGACCTGATCTTCGGGCGCGTGCGGATGCACGTGCGCGAACGCGGGCCAGGTGACCGGGATCATCTCGGTGGTCGCGTTGAGCTTCATCGTGCACGAGCCGAGCGGGATCATCGTCCGGTCGAGCGCGAGGTCCTTGTCCGCGAGCGAGCGGAGATAGCGCAGCATCGCGGTCTCCGAGCGATGCGTGCGGAACACGGGGTGCACGAGGAATGCGCTCGTGCGCCGCAGCGACTCGGGGAGGCGCACCGGCGCCTGCGCCTCCACCGCCGCGAACGCAGGCGTCGAGCGCTGGCCGATCGCGAACACGCGCCAGAGCGCCTCGATGTCCTCGGCCGACGTGGTCTCGTCCACCGAGATGCCGATCGTCTGCGGATCGACGTGCCGCAGGTTGATCGCGGCCGCGCGGGCGCGCTCGTGGATGCCGGGCGTGTCGAAGCCGGTGTGCACCGTGATCGTGTCGAAGAAATGTTCGGTCGGCACGCTCCAGCCGAGCCGACGCAGACCCTCCGCGAGAGCGGCCGCGCGCCGATGCGTGCGCACGGCGATCGCCTCGAGCCCGTCGCGTCCGTGATAGACGGCGTACATGCTCGCCATCACCGCGAGCAGCACTTGCGCGGTGCAGATGTTGCTCGTCGCTTTTTCGCGGCGGATATGCTGCTCGCGCGTCTGCAGCGCGAGCCGGTAGGCCGGCCGGCCGTGGCTGTCGACGGAGAGGCCGACGAGGCGTCCGGGCAGACTGCGCTTGAGCTCGTCGCGGCAGGCCATGTAGGCGGCATGCGGGCCGCCGAAGCCCATCGGCACGCCGAAGCGCTGGGTCGATCCGATCGCGCAGTCGGCGCCGAACTCGCCCGGCGGGACGATGAGCGTGAGCGCGAGCAAATCCGCCGCCACCGCGACGCGAACCTTCTTCGCTTTCAGTCGGGCGACGAGCTCGCGGCAATCGACGAGCGCGCCGGTCGACCCGGGATACTGCAGGAGCACGCCGAATGCGTCCGCGTCCGCGGCACTCGCGGCCGGACCGACGACGACGGGAATGCCGAGGCACGCAGCGCGCGTGCGCACCACGCTCACCGTCTGCGGATGGCACTCGTCCGCCACGTAGAACGCTTTCGCGCCGTTCTGCGCCGCGCGCGCGCAGAGCGCCATCGCCTCGGCGGCCGCGGTGGCTTCGTCGAGCAGCGACGCGTTCGCGACCGGCAGGCCGGTGAGGTCCGCCACCATCGTCTGGAAATTCATGAGCGCCTCGAGGCGCCCCTGCGAGATCTCGGGCTGATAGGGCGTGTAGGCCGTATACCACGCCGGGTTCTCGAGTACGTTGCGAAGGATCACCGCGGGCGTATACGTGCCGTAGTAGCCCGTGCCGATGTACGAGCGGAAGAGGCGGTTGCGCGAAGCGAGCCGCCCGAGTTCGCCGAGCGCCGCGGCCTCGGACACCGGCTCGGGGAGCGCGAGCGGCGCGCGGTCACGGATCGACTCCGGCACGACGCGGTCGATCAATTCGTCGAGCGATGCAAGGCCGAGCGCGGCGAGCATCGCGCGTTGTTCGGCGGCGTCGGGGCCGATGTGTCGCGCTGCGAACTCGGGAAGCGCGGCGGTCGCGGTCTTGGGGTCGGGGGCATTCATGGATGCGCGTTCTCGCTGAAACTCATTTCGACGCTTCGGCGCTCGCCGCGTAGGCCGCGGCGTCGAGAAGTCCCGCGAGCTCGCCGGCGTTCGCGGGCTTCATCCTGAAAAGCCACGCCGCGAAGGCGTCCTGATTCAGGCCTTCCCACGCATCGCGGAGCGAGTCGTTCACCGCGACGATCTCGCCCGCGACCGGCGCGTAGATGTCCGACGCAGCCTTCACCGATTCGACCACCGCGACCGCCTCGCCCGCCTCGGCGACGCGTCCGACCTGCGGAAACTCGATGAACACGATGTCGCCGAGCGCTTCCTGCGCGAAGTCGGTGATGCCGACGGTGAGGCTGCCGTCGGCCTCCTGCCGGATCCACTCGTGGGAGGCGGTGTACTTCAGCTCCTGAGGCGTCTTGATCATGAGGGTCTCGCTGCGTTGAGGTGGGAATCGACAAGGCTCCGGCCCTGCCGGACGAACGGATGGGGAACGACGGCCGCGGCGAGGGGTTTGCCGCGAATCTCGACGGTGACGCGATCGCCGGGCTGCACGGCCGCGGGCAGGCGCGCGAGCGCGACCGAGCGGGAGAGCGTCGGCGAGAAGGTGCCGCTGGTGATCTCGCCCTCGCCATGCGCCGTCGCGACCTTCTGGTGCGCACGCAGCACGCCCTGATCGAGAAGCAGCAGCCCGCGGAGCGCGCGCGCCGGATGCGATGCGTCGAGCGCGGCGCGGCCGACGAAGTCGCGATCGGACTTGCGATCGACCGTCCACGCGAGCCCCGATTCGAGCGGGCTCGTGGTCTCGTCCATGTCCTGCCCATAGAGGCTCATGCCGGCCTCGAGCCTCAGCGTGTCGCGCGCGCCGAGACCGCAGGGACGCACGCCCGCGCGCGCGAGCGAATGCCACGCGTTCGGCGCGAAGGGCGCGGGCAGGACGACCTCGAATCCGTCCTCGCCCGTGTATCCGGTCCGTGCGACGAACCAGTCGCGAAAGAACGCCGCAGTGAACGGCCTGAGCCCTTCGGTCGCGGCCTGCATCCCCGCGAACGCACGCCAGGTGCGCTCGCGTGCCTCGGGCCCCTGCACGGCGATCATGGCGACGTCGGTCCGCGGGACGATCTCGACGCCGAGACCCTGCTCCGTGGCCAACCGCGCGAGCCAGGCGAGATCCTTGTCCGCGGTGCCCGCGTTGACCACGAGGCGGTACGCGCCCGCGCCGAGGAAATAGACGATCAGGTCGTCGACGATGCCCCCGTGGGCGTTGAGCATGCAGGAGTACAGGGCGCGGCCGGGCGCCTCGAGCTTCGCGACGTCGTTGGCGAGCGCGCGGCGCAGGAACGCATTGGCGTCGGCGCCGACGACGTCGACCGCGCGCATGTGGGAAACATCGAACATTCCCGCCGCGCGCCGCACCGCGTGGTGCTCTTCGATCTGGGAGCCGTAGTGAAGCGGCATCTCCCAGCCGCCGAAATCGACGAGCTTCGCGCCCGCCTCGCGGTGGATGTCGTTGAGAATCGTCTTCTCGAGCACCTTGCCTCCCGGTCCGAAAAACGAAGGGGCAAGGCGAGCGCGTGCTCGCCTTGCCCCTCTGTCCTCGATACCTGAGAGATTACGGCCGCCGGGCGCTGCGCGCCGCCGCTGCCGTGTGCCCCTTCGGTGGCCGGCGCGCGGACGCGCGGGCACTCTCCAGAGTCGGCATGCCGGCGACGGTGTTCAGCCTGAGCGATTCACGGGCGTTTGCGCCTTCGGCGGCGCCGGCTATCTTCTGCCGGCGCGCTCTCCCGTCGCGACGTTTGCCGAGCCCGGAGCCTAGCACGACTCGCGCGGCCCCGGCGATCCCGCTGGCCGTGTGCTCGGGGCTCAGTCGTCCATCAGGTCGATCATGCCGCCGACGCCCGCGCCGATGAGCATGCCGGAGGTGGTATCGCCCGCGAGGCCGCCGATGCCGGCGCCGATCATGCCGCCGTACACGCTGGCGCAGCCCGAGACGATGCCGAGGGTCGCGGCGACGAAGACCGCAGCGAGGAGCTTTTTCATGGTCATGTTCCTTGATCGTCCGGTCCGGTTACTTGCGAGTGAGCTTCGGTTTGGCGATGTCGAGCCACATCACCGCGATGACGGCGTAGTCGAGCTTGCTCGGGTTGGACGCGTACCATGCATCCACCCGGCGCATCGTCTCCTCCACCGAAACGCCCTCGAGTCCGGCGCGGGCGCGGCGCGAGAACGTCACCTGTTCGGCGGGCAGCTTGCGGGCATCGTAGTTGTAGGCCACGGTGACGGCGTTGCCGATGCCGATGAGGTAAGCGCGCTTTTCGTCCGCCGACGACTTCGCCCAGTCGTTGCCGTCTGCGAGACGCTGTTGCGCGCTCGCTGCGAACGGCATTGCCGCGAGCACCACGCCGATCACCAGCGCGCGTACTGCCGAGAGTGCTTTCATTTCAGGCTCCTTCCCTTGGTCGGTTGTGGCGAAACGCCGCAAGTGTAGGCCAAGCCCGGCGCGCCGATCCTGACGGCGATCTGACGAGGCGTCGCGGCTAGCCTCGATCCGTGTCGGCCGTCGCCTCGGCCGGCGCACGCCGGTAGTCGCTCGGCGATAGTCCCGTCCAGCGCTTGAAGGCGCGGTTGAAGCTCGACGTTTCCGCGAATCCGAGCATGTAGGCGACCTCGCCGACGGCATAGTCGCTGCGGCGCAGGTACTCCAGCGCGAGGTCGCGGCGCGTTTCGTCGAGAAGCGCCGCGAACGATGTCTCCGATTCCGCGAGCCTGCGGTGCAGCGTGCGCGAACTGAGGCCCACCGAGCGCGCAATCCGCATCTGGCTCGGCGCGCCCGAAGGCAGGACGCCGAGCAGTTCGCGCTTCACGCGCGTGCGGATGTCGTCGCGGTCGAGGCGCGCGGCGTAGTCGGCGGCGATCTGCTCGCTCGCGACCGCGACGTCCGAATTCGCGGTCGCGAGCGGGCGCGACAGATCCTCGCGCCGGAAGAGCAGACTCGGCTGCGGGGCGGCCCACACGATGGGCGCGCGGAACCACTCTTCGAAGCGGTGCGCGCAGCCCGGGCGCTCGCGCTGGACGGTCACCTCGAGCGGGGCGAACGCCTCGCCGTAGGTGATGCGCGCGAGTTTGACGGTCGCAGCAAGCACCGCGTCGTGCCGCGACAGCGGGCCGTACGCGTCGCGGTCCCGATAGGCGATGGCGAAGCGCACGCCGGCCGGCTCCTCGCGCAGGTCGGCGTGCCAGAACTCGCTCAATACGCGCGTGTACCGTGAAATGCGCAGCATCGCCTCGGCGAGCGTGCCGCTCGCGAGCCAGGCGTGGCCGAGCGCGTGCATGGCGACGCCGCGGAACTGCGCACCGACGTCGATGCCGATGCAGACGTCGCCGGTTGCCTCTTCGGCGACCTCGTAGAGCCGCCGCACCGTGCGGTTGGTGACGCGGGTCTCCTGGACGCGCAGCAGTTCGGGGTCACAGCCCGCGCGACGAAAGAGCGCGGCGGCGTCCAGGCCGCGCGCCTCCAGCGCGCGGTACAGGTTCAGCGCGGGCGACAGCAGCGCCGTCGCGGTCGCACCGGCTCGAGAGTGATCCATCCTTGCCCTCTCCGCAGATCCCGGGCCCCGACGCTCACCGCCGCCGCCCCGATTCGAGGCGTTTTACTAATCGATGGCGCGCCCTGCCAATTCCTTGGCAGCCGGGGACAGGAGCGAAGCGTAGCCGAGACCGTATCGTTGCGCTCGTTACGGAGCCGTTGCCGCCTGCCGTCCCTTCCACGCTCGCGTGCCGGAGATCAGGATGCGAATGACGTTCGACGAACTCACCGACTCCCCGGACCCGGGCGCGCTCGGTGCCGCCGGCAAAGCAGCCGACGACTGGACCACGCTCGGACCCAAGGAACTCGCCCGGCTCACGTCCGGCGCACTCGTGCTGGCGGGCTGCGGCGACGTGGAGGTGGATGAGAGCCTGCGCTCGCTGTACCGCGAATACGCGGCGCGCGTCGCCGACGACGAGCGGCGTCGCACGTTCGAGGCGATCCGCGACCACGTCCGCAACGGAGGCCTGCGGTCCGCCGTACTCGCGCACTTCCTAACCGGCGATACCGACAACTGGATCGTCTCCGAGGCGGCATTCGAGGTCGCGTCGCTCAACGTGGCGCTCGTCCCCTCCGCCGCGCGCGGAGCCGACGTGGTGCTGGAGCTCGCGGTGACCGGCCGCCTCGCGAACGCCGGTGCGGCGCTCGGCGGGCTCCTCGCGGTCGCGAACCCGGACATCAACGACAAGCTGCGCACCATGCGCGCGGCCCTCGAGCTGCCCGAGGCCGATCCGGTGCTCGAACAGATGGCGCTCGCTGCGAGGAGCTACGCGCACGCCGCCACGGTCGAGTTCTGGCTCGACTGGATGGAAGAGCTGAGCACGCGGCTCCCGAACACGCGCGGGGCGTTCGACCGGGCGGCCGAAGCGCTCCTGCGGCTGCGCGAAGCGATGGTCGAGCGCGTCGTGCTCCACGGCCATCGCTCGCCGCTCACCGCGTCGTTCCGCGCCCTGCACGATACGGGGCGCGCGCTTCCGCTCGACCGGTACGCCGCGTCGATCGCGCCGCGATTCGCCGCGCTCGCCGATGCCGCGCCGGACTGCGAGACCCTGCACAGCGCGATGCTCGCCTGGAGCGTCGCGCACTGAACCCCGCCCCCGCCTGAGGGGGCCGAGACCCGTCGAGCCGGGGAGGCGAGGCGCACGCCGCGGTCAGTCGCTCCCAGAGGCGGCGACCGCGGCGTGCGGGCCCTCGATTCCGAGCTCCGCGATCTTGCGGGTGATGGTGTTCCGACCGATGCCGAGGAGCTGCGCCGCCTCGATGCGGCGTCCGCCGGTGTGGGCGAGCGCCTTCGAGATCAGGATGCGCTCGAAGGTGCGCGTCATCGAGTCCATGAGCCCGGCTTCGCCGCGCACCAGCGCGCGCTCGACCTCGCGGGCGAGCGCCGCGCTCCAGTCGGTCTCGGGCGAGCGCGCGCTCTCCTGACGCAGCTCGGGCGGCAGATCGGCCAGCTCGACGAGTTGCCCGGGCGCCATCACCGTGAGCCAGTGGCACACGTTCTCCAGCTGGCGCACGTTCCCGGGCCATTCGTAGCCGGCGAGGAACCCCATCGCGTCGTCGGAGAGCCGCTTCGCCTCCATCCCGAGCTCGCGCGCGCTCTTGGCGAGGAAGTGACGCGCGAGCAGCGGCACGTCCTCGCGGCGCTCGGCAAGCGGCGGCAGCCGCAGCCGGATCACGTTGAGGCGGTGATAGAGGTCTTCGCGAAAGAGGCCTTCGCGCACGCGCGCCTCGAGATCCTGATGCGTCGCTGCGATCACGCGCACGTTCGCCTTGAGCGGCTGATGCCCGCCGACGCGGTAGAAGTGGCCGTCGGACAGCACGCGCAGCAACCGCGTCTGCAGGTCGAACGGCATGTCGCCGATTTCGTCGAGGAAGAGGGTTCCCCCTTCGGCCTGCTCGAAGCGCCCGCGGCGCATCTGCTGCGCGCCGGTGAATGCGCCGCGCTCGTGGCCGAACAGCTCCGATTCGAGCAGGTCCTTGGGCATCGCCGCGGCGTTGATCGCGACGAACGGCTTCGCGGAGCGCGGGCTGTGGCGGTGCAGCGCGCGGGCCACGAGCTCCTTTCCCGAGCCCGATTCGCCGGTGATGAGCACGGTCGCGTTCGATTGCGACAGCCGGCCGATGGCGCGGAACACCTCCTGCATCGACGGCGCCTGGCCGAGGATCTCGGGCGTAGTCGCAGGCGCTTCCTCGCCCGCCTCCTCGCGCAGCGACTCGTCGAGCGCGCGACGGATCAGTTCGACGGCCTGGTCGACGTCGAACGGCTTCGGCAGGTATTCGAACGCGCCGCCCTGAAACGCCGCGACCGCGCTTTCGAGGTCGGAATACGCGGTCATGATGATCACCGGCAGGTTCGGGTGCCGCGCCTTCACCGCCTGGAGGAGTTCCAGGCCCGACGTGCCGGGCATGCGGATGTCGGATACGAGCACCTGCGGCGCCTCCGTGTCGAGCGCGGCCAGCGCGTCCTGCGCGGAGCCGAACGAGCGGAACGCGATGCCCTCGCGGCCGAGCGCTTTCTCGAACACCCAGCGGATGGACCGGTCGTCGTCGACGACCCAGACGGGTTTCATGGCTTGTCGCCTCCAGTGCCGTTCGCGCCGACCGGCAGCACCACGCGGAACATCGTGCGGCCGGGCTGGCTCTCGCATTCGATGATGCCGTGGTGGTGTTGCACGTAGGTCTGCGCGATGGTGAGCCCGAGCCCGGAGCCGCCCTCGCGGCCGGACACGAGCGGATTGAAAATGCGGTCGGCGATCGCGCTCGGAACGCCGGGACCGTTATCGATCACCGCGAGTTCCAGAGCCAGCCGGTAGCGCCGCCGATGCAGCGTCGCCTGCCGCACGACGCGCGTGCGCAGCACGATTTCGGGACGGGCCGGACGCCCCGCCGCGGGTGCCGCGGCGAGCGCCTGCGCCGCGTTGCGCGTGACGTTCAGCACGACCTGGATGAGCTGCTCGCGGTCGCCGGTGAGGTCGGGGAGGCTCGTGTCGTAGTCGCGCCGGATCTCGACGCCCTGCGGAAACTCCGCGAGCACGAGGCTCCTCACTCGCTCGCACACCTCGTGAATGTTCACCGGCCCGATGTGCGGCAGGCGGCTCGGCGTCAGGAGCCGATCCATCAGGAGCTGCAGCCGGTCGGCTTCCTTGATGATCACCTGCGTGTACTCGCGCAGCTCGGGCCGCTCGGCGAGTTCGCGCTCGAGCAGTTGCGCGGAGCCGCGCAGACCGCCGAGCGGGTTCTTGATCTCGTGTGCGAGGTTGCGGATGAGCTCGCGGTTCGCCTGGCTGAGCGACGCGAGCTGCTCTTCGCGCTCGACGCGCAGCCGCTTCTCGATCGGGCGGATCTCGAGGAGCACGGCGATGCCGTCGGCTTCGAGCGGCGACGCGAGAAGGTTGACGTGCACAGGCTCGCGCCCGATCGGTGTGAGGGTCGCGCTCTGCTCCCAGAAACCCGCCGTCTCGTCGAATGCGGCGTGCAGGCGCGCTTCGAGCTCTCGTCCCTCTTCGAACAGCCTGGCGAGCGGCTGGCCCCGCGCGGCCTTCGACGACAGCGAGAAGAGGTGCTCGGCGGCCGTGTTCACGAGGCACACGGCGAATCCGGCGTCGAGGGCGATGACCGCCGTCGCGAGGAGATCGAGCCCGGCGAGGGCGCGCTCGGACGTCACGCGCGCCTCCGGCGGCGCACGCCCTGGGCGGGGGCGGCAGATCGGCGAACGGGGCGCGCGCGACCGCGCGCCGGCGCTACTGCTTCAGGTTCGCGAGCTCTTTGCGCAGCGCGGACACGTTGCGCTCGTGGCGATCGACGGCATCCTTGTAGGGCTGCAGGCGGTCGAGCACCTTCTGGTAATTCTTCTCGTCGCCGGAGCGCACCGATTCCTGCTCGGCGAGATCCTGCCGCGCGCGGGAGAGCGACTTCTCCTCGGTCGTCAGCTCGTCCTCGAGAATCCGGCGGCGGCTGTCGTCGCGCGTTTTCTGCGTGTCGCGGTCGACGCGCGGAAATCCGGCCGGGCTCGGCTGGGCCGCCGCGGTGCGCGCAGGCGACGCGGCCGCCGCGGGCGAGGCGCCCGACGGGATCACCGACACCTCGCGCGTGACGAGCGTGCAGTTGCGGCCCTGCGCGTCGCGCTTGACGTTGGTGTAGTGCGGCTTGCCCGAGTCGTCGACGCACTTGTAGATGTCGCTCGACTGCGCGTAGGCGACCTGCACGGCGAGGGCGCACGAGGCGAGGCCGGCAATGCGTACGAGGGTGGGCATGACTGCGTCCGGAAGCGAGAACGGACTTGCAGAGTAGCCGGAAAACGCTCTGATTACAAATCACATTCTTCGGAAAAAGTCACGGCGCAAAAGAAAAAAGGACGGGCGCGCCCGTCCTTTTCGCACGTCGCTGCGGACGCGGGCCCGGGCCTCGGCACCGCGTCCGGGCCGCACGCCCGAACCGGCCTCGCGAGCCCCCGCGCGACACGCCCGGCAGGCGGCGGCGCGCGGGAACCGTCGAACCGCGGCAACCGGGGCGACGCCCCGAACCGCGCGCCGGTCAGGCGCTGTAGTACATGTCGAACTCGACCGGGTGCGTGGTCATGCGGAACCGCTGCACCTCCTGCATCTTGAGCTCGATGTACGCGTCGATCATGTCGTTCGAGAACACGCCGCCGCGGAGCAGGAAGTCGCGATCCTTGTCGAGGCAGTCGAGCGCCTGGTCGAGCGAGTGGCACACGTTCGGAACTTTCTTCGCCTCTTCCGGCGGGAGGTCGTAGAGGTTCTTGTCGAGCGGATCGCCGGGGTGGATCTTGTTCTGCACGCCGTCGAGGCCCGCCATCAGCATGGCCGCGAACGTCAGGTACGGGTTCGCGGTCGGGTCCGGGAAGCGCACTTCCACGCGCCGCGCCTTGTCGCTCGCGACGAACGGAATGCGGCACGAAGCCGAACGGTTGCGCGCCGAGTACGCCAGGTTGATCGGCGCCTCGAAGCCGGGGACGAGGCGCTTGTAGCTGTTCGTGCCCGGATTGGTGATGGCGTTCAGCGCCTTCGCGTGCTTGATGATGCCGCCGATGTAGTAGAGCGCGAAGTCGGACAGGCCCGCGTAGCCGTTGCCGGCGAAGAGATTCTTCCCGTCCTTCCAGACCGACTGGTGCACGTGCATGCCCGAGCCGTTGTCGCCCACCACCGGCTTCGGCATGAACGTCGCGGTCTTGCCGTAAGAGGCGGCGACCATCCACACGGTGTACTTGAGGATCTGCATCCAGTCGGCGCGCTTCACCAGGCTGTTGAACTTGGTGCCGATCTCGTTCTGGCCGGGCGCGGCGACCTCGTGGTGGAACACTTCGACCTCGACGCCCTGCTGCTCGAGCGCGAGCGACATCGCATTGCGAATGTCCTGGTGGGTGTCGACCGGCGGCACGGGGAAGTAGCCGCCCTTGGCGCCGGCGCGGTGACCCATGTTGCCGCCCTCGTACTCGCGGCCGGTCGACCACGGCGCTTCTTCCGACTCGATCTTGAAGAAGCTGCCCTGCATCTCGACGCCCCAAGTGACGCCGTCGAAGATGAAGAACTCGGGCTCGGGGCCGAAGTAGGCGACGTCGCCGAGGCCGGTGGACTTGAGATACGCCTCGGCCGCCTTGGCGATCGAACGCGGATCGCGCGGATACGGCTTCATGTCCGAGGGCTCGATCACGTCGCAGCTGATGTTGAGCGTCGCCTCGTCGGTGAACGGGTCGAGACGCGCGGAATCGGCATCGGGCATGAGCAGCATGTCGGAGGCCTCGATCCCCTTCCAGCCGGCGATCGACGAGCCGTCGAAGGCGTGCCCCTGCTCGAACTTCTCCATCGTGAACTGGCGGGAGGGCACCTGAACGTGCTGC
>JALOSW010000267.1 GCA_025458245.1 Burkholderiales bacterium | reverse complement strand
TTCGCGTTCGACTTGCATGTGTAAGGCATGCCGCCAGCGTTCAATCTGAGCCAGGATCAAACTCTTCAGTTCAATCTCTGTTTCATCGCATTCCTGCGACTCGGGGCCGACCCCACCAGCCAAAACCGGCAAGGACTAACCCCAGCGCTCACTCAAAAGTCTCGACGCTACGACTCCAGGCGCACCAGGTCTCCCCAGCACACCTCAAGCCGCGACATCAAAAACATCTTGGCATGAGCACTTCGTTTCACTCTTTCGGAGCATCACCCCACCACAGAGTCCGCAACCCCGGATCCCGAAGAACCCGGAACACGTCCCCGGCAGCAGGCGCGTTTTTAAAGAGCAAGCCGAGGCGGGTCCGTCTCGGCGAAGGCGCGGATTATACAGACGCGAAAAGTGCGGTCAAGCGAGCTTCGCGAGTATTTGAAGCGGCCTTCGAAAAGCGCGCGATGCGCTGGACAGATCGCGGGAAATCCGGACGAAAACCGCGTCCGTAGCGAGCGGCAGCCGCGCCGCGACGCACGATGAACGGGTGCGGCAGCGGCGCGCTTCGCGCCCCGCCGCGACAGGCGCTTCAGCCCGGTACGTTCACCCGCCGCACGACATCGAGCGTGTAGCCCTTGCGGTAGTCGACATCCGGCTTCACCAGACCAGCGCTCGTCATGAAATCGAAGCTCCGCCTCCAGCGCTCGTCGGTCATGGTCATGATGCCGAGCCGTGCCGCATCGCCGCCCGTCACGATGCCGTATTCCTTCATTTTCGCGACGCCGAACGCAAGCAGCGCGTCCTCCATCTGCGGATTGTCGCGCTTGATGAGCGCGTTGCCGGGCGCGGGATCGGCGAGATAGCTCTTCCAGCCCTCGGCGCTCGCCTGCACGAAGCGGCGCACGAGGTCCGGGTGCTTCGCTAGATAGTCGGTGCGCGCGACGATGGTTTCCGCGTACGGCGGATAGCCGAGGTCGGCGAGCAGGAACACCGCCGGCTTCACGCCGGCCTTGGCCACCGAATACGGCTCCGAAGTCGCGTAGCCCTGAGTCGCCGAGGTCTTGTCGGCGAGAAACGGCTGCACGCTGAAGCTGTACGGGCGCTTCTGTGCGTCCGTAAAGCCGTACTTCGCCTTGAGCCAGGGCCAGAACGTCGTCTCGCTCGCCGCGCTGATGTAGGTCGGACGGCCCCTGAGCTCCTCGATCCTCGTGACACCCGGGTGAGCGATCAGAACGGCAGGGTCCTTCTGGAAGGTCGCCGCGACAGTCACGATCGGCAGCCCCTGCTCGAGCACCTTGATCGTCTGGATGTCGTACCCCATGAAGAGATCCATCTGCCCGGCGAGCAGAAGCTGCAGTCCGTTGACCTGCGGCCCGCCCATCCTGATGGTCGCGTCGATGCCGTGCTGCCGATAGATGCCCTCGGCCACGGCCTGGTAGAAACCGCCGTGCTCCGCCTGCGCGAGCCAGTTCGTGCCGAACACGACCTTCGCGGCCGTCTGCGCCCGGATCGGCCGGCCGAGGGCGAGCGCGGCGGCAGCGGCCGCGCCGCGCACGAGGAACGAGCGTCGCGCAGTGAACTGGCTCATCGTGTTTCCCCTTTCTCGAAATCGCGGCTCCGCCCGACCCCATTCCGCCGAGGCCGCCGCGGACTCGGGACCGCGCGAGCCGTCGTTTCCTGGCGCCCTCGTTTGTCCAGCTTCGCTGCCTCGCGGCGCGACGCGGCTCTTCGTCAGCGCTTCCCTACCCCGCGATCTCGCTCTCGTGCCAGCGCCCGAGCGCCAGGTTCGAGAGCCAGACCATCGCCGCGAACAGCGCGACGCCTGCGAGCGTCACCAGGAAGAGCGCGGCAAACAGCCGCGGGATGTTCAGCTGGTACCCGGCCTGCAGGATCTGATACGCGAGACCGGCCGCATGGCCGCCGGTTCCCGCGACGAACTCCGCGACCACTGCGCCGATCAGCGCGAGGCCGCTCGCGATCCGCAAGCCTCCGAAGAAGTAGGGCGCGGCGCTCGGCACCCGCAGCCGCACCAGCCGCTGAAACCGCGTCGCCTTGTACATGCTGAAGAGCGCCGCGAGCCCCGGATCGACGCTGCGCAATCCGAGCGTGGTGTTGGCGATCACCGGGAAGATCGCGACGATCGCGGCGCACACCACCAGCGCGACCTGCGTGTCCTTCACCCAGATGATGATGAGCGGTGCGATCGCGACGATCGGCGTCACCTGCAGCAGGACGGCATAGGGAAAGAGCGAGATCTCGATCCAGCGGCTCTGCACGAACAGGAACGCCGTGAGCGTGCCGAGCACCACCGCGATCGCGAACGCGGCCAGGGTCGTCTCGAGCGTCACCGCGAGCGAGGGCCCCAGGATCGGCCAGTCGGCGACGAGCGTCCTCGCCACGACACTCGGCGCCGGCACGAGATAGGCCGGCACTTCGTAGGCGCGCACGAGTGCTTCCCAGATGCCGAGTACGACGAGCGCGATCGCGACCGGCATCGCGAACCGGAGCAGCGTGTCCGCGCCTCGCTCGGTCACGGGCGCACCCTCACGTCCGCCGCTCCGGAAGCCGCCGCGAGCAGATCCGCCACCGTCTTGCACTGCGCGGCGAACCGCGGCGAGACGCGGAACGCCTCGTCGCGCGGGAACGGCTCGGCGATCGCGACGTCGCCGACGATGCGCCCGGGGCGCGCCGAGAGCACGACGACGCGCGTCGAGAGGAACACCGCCTCGTAGATGCTGTGCGTCACGAACACGACCGTGAGACGCCGCTGCGACCAGAGCCCGAGCAGGTCCGCGTCGAGCCGCGCGCGAGTGATCTCGTCGAGCGCGCCGAACGGCTCGTCCATCAGGAGCAGGTTGGGCTCGGTCACGAGCGCGCGCGCGATCGAAACGCGCATCTGCATGCCGCCC
>JALOSW010000193.1 GCA_025458245.1 Burkholderiales bacterium | reverse complement strand
GGCGGTCGCGTTCGGGCACCAGCGCGACATGGTGACCGCGTTCCTGAACATCGACATGGAGGCGGTGGGCAACTGGGCCGAGCGGCGCGGCATGCCCTACTCGGGCTACCAGGACCTCGCCTCGAAGCCGGAAACCTACGATCTCATCCGCGAGTGCGTGGAAAAGGTGAACGCGGACCTCGCCGCCGACCCCAAGCTCGGCAATTCGCAGGTGCACCGGTTCGTGATTCTGCACAAGGAGCTCGACGCCGACGACGAGGAGCTCACGCGCACGCGGAAGGTGCGCCGCCGCTTCATCGGCGAGAAGTTCAAGGTGCTGGTCGACGCCCTGTATGGCGGCAAGACTGAGTGCTTCGTCGAGACTCCGGTGCGGTTCGAGGACGGCCGCGCCGGCACGGTGAGCGGCAACCTGAAGATCGCGGACGCGAAGACGTTCCCGGTCGTGGCGCAGCGGGCCGCATGAATAAAGACGGAACCGCACAGGCGCGAAGCGCGCAAAGGGGCGCGAAAGGAAGAATGCTGGTGTGGCGACGTTGCAGCGTCGGCCCGACGCAAGATGCGTGCGGGGCGGCGACTTCCCGGGGTGCAGGGGCGGCTCAAGGTCCTGCAACAGATGCGCTTTGCGAACCTTCGCGTCCTTTGCGCTTGTGCGGTTCTCGCCCGACGCATGTGAAATGACCGCGCAGCGACAAACCGGCGAACCCGTCCTCGTCGTCAAGGACGTCTCGCTCTCCTTCGGCGGCGTGAGGGCGTTGTCGAACGTCTCGTTCGACGTCCGCGAGCACGAGATCCGCGCCATCATCGGCCCGAACGGCGCCGGCAAGAGCTCGATGTTGAACGTCATCAACGGCGTCTACCACCCGCAGGTCGGCACGGTCACTTATCGCGGCGTGTCGCGCCACCGCGTGAACCCCCACGACGCGGCGGCGCAGGGGATCGCCCGCACGTTCCAGAACATCGCGCTCTTCAAGGGGATGACGGTCCTCGACAACATCATGACCGGCCGCAACCTGAAGACGCGCACGAGCTTCGTCGAGCAGGCGATCTGGATCGGCCGCGCGCGGCGCGAGGAACTCGAGCAAAGACGCAAGGTGGAGGAGGTGATCGACTTCCTCGAGATCCAGCACGTGAGGAAGACCCCCGTGGGGCGGCTGCCGTACGGCCTGCAGAAGCGGGTCGAACTCGCCCGCGCGCTTGCGGCCGAGCCGAGTCTCCTGCTCCTCGACGAGCCGATGGCGGGCATGAACATCGAGGAGAAACAGGACATGTGCCGGTTCATCCTCGACGTGAACGAGCAGTTCGGCACGACCATCGTGCTGATCGAGCACGACATGGGCGTCGTCATGGATCTCTCCGACCGGGTCGTCGTGCTCGACTACGGGAAGATGCTCGCCGACGGCACGCCGGACGAAGTGCGCGCGAACCAGGCGGTGATCGACGCTTATCTAGGGGTCAAGCACTGATGTTCACCACGGCGATACGCAGGACACGGAGGGGGCCGAGCGACCAAGCATTCCGGACGCACCGCCGCGAGCCGACCGCGTCCCGATCCCGCGCTCGAGGCGGCGGCGCCTGCGGTCGCAGGCCGATCTCCGTGCTCCCTGTGTCCTCCGTGCCTCTGTGGTGAACGGGGCTTAGTGCATGCAGTTCTTCCTCGAAGTCCTCATCGGCGGCCTGCTCTCGGGGGTGATGTATTCCCTCGTCGCGCTCGGCTTCGTGCTTATCTTCAAAGCCTCCGGCGTGTTCAACTTTGCGCAGGGCGCGCTCGTGTTCCTCGCCGCGCTGACCACGGTGGGCCTGATGGAGCGGGGCGCGCCCGGCTGGATCACCGGCCTCATTGCGGTGATCCTTCTGGCACTCGCGTTCTTCGCCGTAAAGCCCCGGAAGGGCGCGGTCGCCGCGCGCCCGGATTGGAGAAAAGCCGCCGTGCTCGGCGGCATCGCCGTCGCCTCGCTGTTCATCATCGGCAAGCCGCTCCCGTTCTGGGTCGCCGTCGCGGTCACGCTGGTGTTCATGGTCGGCGTCGGCGTGGCGACCGAGCGCATCGTGCTGCGTCCGCTCGTCAACCAGCCGCCGATCACGCTGTTCATGGCGACCATCGGCCTGACCTTCTTTCTCGAGGGGCTGGCGCAGGCGATGTGGGGCGCGAACGTCCGCGGCCTGGACATCGGCATCCCCGACGAGCCGATCCCGTGGCTGATGGAGCGCTACGACATCCAGGTCTCGAGCTTCGATCTCGCCGGGGCGGGCATCGCGGCGGTGCTGGTCGCCGCGCTCGCGCTCTTCTTCAACAAGACGCGCATCGGCCGGGCGCTACGCGCCGTTGCCGACGACCATCAGGCGGCGCTCGCCGTCGGCATTCCCCTCAAACAGATCTGGGCGATCGTGTGGGCCGCCGCAGGCTTCGTGGCGCTGGTGGCCGGCCTCCTCTGGGGCGCGCGCAACGGTGTGCAGTTCGCGCTCACCTTCGTGGCGCTGAAAGCGCTGCCGGTGCTGATTCTCGGCGGGTTCGAGTCGATCGCGGGCGCGATCGTCGGCGGACTGATCATCGGCGCGTCTGAAAAACTCGCCGAGGTCTACATCGGCCCGATGGTGGGCGGCGGCATCGAGTCGTGGTTCGCCTACGTCGTGGCGCTCCTCTTCCTGCTGGTGCGGCCGGAAGGCCTCTTCGGCGAGAAGCACATCGATCGGGTCTGACGCGCGAACTGAATCCTGAATCCCGAATCCTGAATCCCGGACCCTGACCCCCGATGCTCTACCGCGAAGCCGGACAGTTCCGGACCAGCTATGCCGAAGACCAGCAGATCTTCCCGATCCGGCAGGACCGGATCGCGATCACGGCGTTCCTGCTCGTCGCGTTCATCGCCGTGCCGCTCGTGGCGAACGAGTACTGGCTCAAGGCGATCCTGATCCCGTTCCTGATCTTCTCGCTCGCTGCGCTCGGCCTGAACATTTTGACCGGCTATGCCGGCCAGCTTTCGCTGGGTACGGCGGGGTTCATGGCGGTGGGCGCCTTCGCCGCCTACAACTTCGAGCTGCGCCTCGAATGGATGCCGATCCTCTTGTCCTGGATACTGGGCGGCCTCGCGGCGGCGCTCGTGGGCATCCTGTTCGGCCTGCCCAGCCTCAGGATCAAAGGCTTCTACCTCGCGGTCGCCACGCTGGCGGCGCAGTTCTTCATCGTATGGGCGCTCACCAAGTTTCCGTGGTTCTCGAACTACAGCTCTTCGGGCGTGATCACGGCCGGCAAGATCGAGATCCTCGGCTACGTATTCGACTCCCCCATCGAAAAGTATCTCCTGGTGCTCACCATCGTGGTGCTCATGGCGCTCGCCGCCAAGAACATGGTGCGCAGCGAAACCGGGCGGGCGTGGATGGCGGTGCGCGACATGGATGTCGCCGCCGAGGTGGTCGGCATCCGCATGATGCACACGAAGCTGCTCGCGTTCGCCGTCAGTTCGTTCTACTGCGGCGTCGCCGGGGCCCTGTACGCCTACGCCTACATCGGCACCGTCGAGCCCGAGGGCTTCAACCTGGATCTCTCGTTCCGCATCCTGTTCATGATCATCATCGGCGGCGTGGGATCGATCCTCGGGTCGTTCCTCGGTGCCGCGTTCATCATCCTGTTCCCGATCTTCCTGAACGCCTACGCCGATCCGTTCGCGCATGCGCTCGGGATCGACCTGCCGCCGGGCATGACGTCGAATCTCGAGCTGATGATCTTCGGCGCGCTGATCATCTTCTTCCTGGCAGTCGAACCGCACGGACTGGCAAGGCTGTGGCAAATCGCCAAGGAGAAGCTCCGGCTGTGGCCGTTCCCCCATTGAGGGAGCGGCCGAGGCGAGCTTCCCCCTTGATCGGGGGATCTACAAGGGGGCGTAGCCCTCTTGTTCCGGCGGGTCGAAGGAGAAGCTCCGGCTGTGGCCGTTCCCCCATTTGAGGGCATACGGCAGGAACCGCAAAGGCGCAAAGGGCGCAGAGGAGCGCAAAGAGAAGATTTCTCGGGAAGCGGGTGCCGAGGTGCAACGCCGACGCGGCACGCGGGCGGGCGGCACGGCGAGTCACCGCAGGCGAACCAGGATCCTGTCGCGATGGCCGACAGGAAACGCTTGCGGAACTTCGCGTCCTTTGCGTTTTCGCGGTTCCCGCTTCTCTGCCGGACGCGCATGGCCGGATGACCCGCACCGGGCGAGAGTTGTCGTATAGTTGTCGTCGCTTGCCGAATAGAGCCGCCACCGAGGCGGCCGGGCAACGGAAAGAAACGCTTTCAATCCACAGAGGAGAGTGATCTCATGCTTCGCAACATCGTAGGTCGCGCCGTGCGGCCTGTCGCGGCGACGCTTGCTGCCGCGACCATCGCGCTCGGTGCTTCCGGCACCGCGCTCGCCCAGGCGAAAGAGCAGTTCATCCCGCTCACGGGCTACTGGGTCGGACCGTACGCCGCCGGGGGCTCGGGCTTCTTCGGCGGGTACGTCGACTACCTCAACATGCTGAACGAGCGCGACGGCGGCATCAACGGCGTCAAGTTCACCTTCGAGAAGTGCGAGACCGAGTACAACAAC